>CAMPJN010000365.1 GCA_946886875.1 uncultured Pseudomonas sp. | reverse complement strand
GCTCTTCATCTCGTTTCCTCAGTTGCTTAACCAACCCTGTGCGGATAACTCCGCTGCAGGTACCGCTTCAAGCTCAAGGGCAGACATGGACCGCAGCAAGTGTGACCCAGTTGGCGTTCCGCCGTTGAGTACTACCAGCCGATAAGCCTGCATTTCGCCCTGCCCCAATGACCATCCGTCGCTAAACCGCGCCTGGTACAGCACCCAGGCCTGGGCCGGCAGCCAATACCAGCAGCCGTTTCGCGGTTTGTCGTCTGCGTTCAGTTCGCCGCAGTAGTTGTCCTGCTGCCAACGCAGCAGGACGAACGGATTCGTTTTGCTCCAGGCCGGGTCCAGCACCTGGTCTTTCGCTATATGTTCGGCCGCCAGGCTGTTGAGGCTGGCGGTCAGGTGTTCGCGGGTGGCCTGTATGGCCCGCGCTTCGCTGACCTGCATGATCTTCCAGGCCATGGCCAGCGCCAGACCGAGCAGGATTACAACTGTGACCACCCGGCCCAGACGCCGCGCCAGACGCACCTGATCGTCGACGCCGTAATCCGGGCTCATCGCCCGCCCTTGGCCGCCGAGGACAGCTCCCACATCGGCAGAAACACGCCAAGCGCGAGGATCAGCACCAGAATGCCCATGGCGACGATCAGAATCGGCTCTATGGCATCCGCTAATTGTTTAAGGTCGTAATCCACTTCCTGCTCGTAAAAATCCGCCACCTCGATAAACAGATCGTCCAGTGCGCCGGTCTCCTCGCCCACCGCCACCATCTGCAGCACCAGCGGGGTGAACAGGCCGCTGGCCGAAGCGGTGCTGGTCAACGCCTCGCCGCGCTCCACGCCTTCACGCATGCCGAGAATGGCGCGGCCGATATAGCGGTTGCCGACAGTGGCGCTATTGATCGACAGGGTTTGCAGCAGCGGCACGCCAGCGCGGTACATCATGGCGAAGGTGCGGGTGAAGCGGGCCAGGGCGATGCGCTCGAACACCCCGCCGACGATCGGTAGGCGCAGCTTGATCTGGTCCCACTTGAGCGCGCCGGCGTCGGTTTCCTTCCACCTGATAAAGCCGAAAATAGCGCCGACCAGAACGATCAGCATCAACCACCAGTAGTCCTGAAAGAACTGCGAGGTGCCGATCAGGATGCGTGTGGGCAACGGCAGCTCGGCGCGGAACTGCTCGAAGACCTTGGCGAACGCCGGGATCACGAACATGTTGATCACCACCAGCGCCACCGCCATCGCCGACATCACGAACAGCGGGTAACGGGTGGCCTGCTTGATCCGCTTGCGCGTCTCGCGCTCCATTTCCAGGTAGCCGGACAGCTGCTTGAACGCCTGATCGAGCTGGCCGGTGTTTTCGCCGACGCTGATCATGCTGATAAACAGGGTGTTGAACACCTTGGGGTGGGCATTGAGCGATACCGCCATGCTCATGCCGCCTTCCAGGTCGGAACGCACCTCTTGCAGCACTTCGCGGAAGAACTGGTTGCGGTGGGACTCGGCCAGGCCGCCGATGGCGCGGATGATCGGCACCCCGGCCTTGCTCAGGCTGAACATCTGCCGGCAGAAGATGATCAGCTCGTCCAGTTCGACCTTTTTGCTGCGCATGGCCTCTTTGAGCAGCGCCATTACATCGACGCTATCGCCCTGGGCGGCCTGTTCTTCGATCTGTAGCGGGGTGATTTTTTCCGCCAGCAGCTCGCTGGCCAGGTTGTCGGCTGAACTGCTTTCGCGGCTGCCGCTGATCTTGCCGCCCTGGGCGTCGCGTCCGGTGTAGCGGAACTGGCTCATGGCAGGCACACCCCGACACGCGCTGTTGTAGGGTGGACATGGCGAAGCCTTGTCCACCGTTGCCCGGCGGATGGCGGACAAGCCTGCGGCATGTCCGCCCTACGATGTGGCAGCCCCGACATCAGGCCACCACCTCGTCGGTGAGGGTGGCGCAGACTTTCAGCACTTCCTCGATGCTGGTGACCCCGGCCAGGGCGTAGTCCAGGGCGCAGGCGGCCAGTGGTCGGTAGTTGGCGCTGGCCTGGGCGGCTTCGGCGAATTCCTGCGGATCGTTGCGACGCAGCGCAGCGATCATGCTTTCATCCAGCTCCAGCAGTTCATAGACGCCGACGCGCCCGGAATAGCCGGTGTTGTGGCAGCGGTGGCAGCCGGCGCCACGTTTGAAGCTGCGCCCGGTCAGCGGCTTGCCGTACAAGGCCTCCAGCCAGACCAGTTGACGCGGTTCGGCCTGATGTTCCTCCATGCAGTTTTCGCACACCCGGCGCACCAGGCGCTGGGCCAGCACGGCGTTCAGGGCGGTGGCCACGAGGAAAGGCTCGGCACCCATATCGACCAGGCGCATGGCCGAGGTCAGGGCGTCGTTGGTGTGCAGGGTGGACAGCACCAGGTGACCGGTGAGCGCGGCGCGCAGGCCGATCTCGGCGGTTTCCTGGTCGCGCATCTCGCCGATCAGCACTATGTCCGGGTCCTGACGCAAGGCGGCGCGCAGCACGCGGGCGAAGCTCAGGTCGATCTTGGCGTTGACCTGCACCTGGTTGACCCGCGGCAGGCGATATTCCACCGGGTCTTCCACGGTGATGATCTTCTTCTCCGGGCTGTTCAGCTCGGCGAGCCCGGCATAAAGCGTGGTGGTCTTACCCGAACCGGTGGGACCGGTGACCAGCACCAGACCGAACGGCCGTTGCAGCAAACGGCGGAAGCGCACCAGCATGTCCGGCGGCATGCCGCTGGCGTCGAGGCTGGAAACGCCGCCGCTCTGGTCGAGCAGACGCATCACCACCGACTCGCCGAACTGCACCGGCATGGTCGACACCCGCACGTCGATATTGCGGCCCTTGACCCTGATATTGAAGCGGCCGTCCTGAGGCAGGCGCTTCTCCGAGATATCCAGGCCGGACATGATTTTCAGGCGCATGACCAGGGCCGAGGCGACCCGCGCCTCCTTCATCACCTGTTCGTTGAGCACGCCGTCGATACGCTGGCGGATGCGCACCAGGCCCTCGTCGGGCTCGATATGGATGTCCGACGCTTTCATCTGCACCGCGTCTTCGAACAGCGTTTGCAGCAGGCGCACCACCGGCGCCTCGGTGTTGTTGTCGGCACCGAGCTTGGACAGGTCGAAGTCGCTGTCCTTGAGTTCTCCTTCCAGCTCGCCGGCGATCGAGGCGATTTCGCTGGTGCGCCGGTACACCGTGTCCAGGGTCGCCAGCAGTTCGGCCTCGCGCACCACCGCCGGTTGCACCCGGACCTTGAGGATGCGCTCCATCTCGTCCAGGGCGAACAGGTCGAGCGGGTCGGACATACCGACCAGCAGGCCGCCACCCTCGCGCGACAGCACTATCACCCGGAAGCGCCGCGCCACGGCCTCGGGCAGGGTCTGCACCAGGGCGTTGTCGAACTTGAAGTGTTTGAGGTCGATAAAGGGAATCTTCAGCTGCTCGGACAGCGCCGTAAGCAGGCGCACCTCGTCGACGAAGCCGAGATCGACCACCGTGCGGCCGAGCTTGGAGCCGCTGCGTTTTTGCTCCTGCAGGGCCTGTTGCAACTGGGTGTCGTCGATCAAACCGGCCTGGATCAGCAAATCGCCGAGGCGCAGTTTGTTCTGCCGCACGTCTCCCTGAGCCATCAACGGCCTCCTAGCGCTGCTGCGCGTTCACTGGCGAAGCGCCGGCTGCTGTCGTCCAGCCCCGTGCCTTGCAGGGCCAAGCGGTAATGGCCGGCGGCCGAAGAGGGTTGGTCGAGTTGTTCCAGGGCGATCGCCAGCCCCAGTTGCCAGGTGGCTTGCCGCGGCTGCAACTCACTCAGGCGTTGATAGAGTGCGGCGCTCTCGCGCCATTGTCCGGTCTGCTGGTAGGCCGCCGCGAGCAGTGCATGGTAGGTCGGCTCACGGACGATTGGCGGTGCGTTGCGCTCCAGGGTGGCGATCGCGCCCTGGTTGTCGCCGGCCTGCAATTGCGCGCGACCAAGCAGCAAGCGCAGCTCGCTGTCATCGGGCATGCGGCTGAGTTGCCCCGGCAACCACTCGAGCAAACGCGCCTGTTCGCCGCCGCCCAGGTAGGCGCGGGCCAGCCAGCGTGTCACTTGCGGGTCGTTGCCGCGGCTGGCGTGCAAGGCTTGCAGTTGGCGGATCGCGCCCGGGTAATCGCCGTCCTGCAGGGCCTGGCGCGCCAGGGTCAGAGGGTCCGCTTGATAGGGTTCGATCTTTACCTGCGGCGGGCCGGGAATCCGCTCAGGCGCAGCCGGTGCGGACGCAGCAGCGACCGATTGCTCGGCGGCGGGCCTTGGCGGGGCTTCGGCGGGGGCAACGGGGGCGTTGAGCCA
>CAMPJN010000364.1 GCA_946886875.1 uncultured Pseudomonas sp. | reverse complement strand
TGACCTCGGGCGGCGTGTCCAACGTGTCGTTCTCGTTCCGCGGCAACAACCCGGTGCGCGAGGCGATCCACTCGGTGTTCTTGTACTACGCAATCCAGAACGGCCTGACCATGGGCATCGTCAACGCCGGCCAGTTGGAAATCTACGACGAGATTCCCAAGCAGCTGCGCGATGCCGTGGAAGACGTGGTGCTTAACCGCACGCCGAACGGCACCGAGGCCTTGCTGGCGATCGCCGACAACTACAAGGGCGATGGCAGCGTCAAGGAAGTCGAGACCGAGGAATGGCGCACCTGGAGCGTGGTCGACCGCCTCAAGCACTCGCTGGTCAAGGGCATCACCAGCCATATCATCGAAGACACCGAAGAGTGCCGCCAGCAATGCGCGCGCCCCATCGAAGTCATCGAAGGCCCGCTGATGGCCGGGATGAACGTGGTCGGCGACCTGTTCGGTGCCGGCAAGATGTTCCTGCCCCAGGTGGTGAAATCCGCCCGGGTGATGAAGCAGGCGGTCGGCCACCTGATCCCCTTTATCGAAGCGGAGAAAGGCGACAAGCCGGAAGCCAAGGGCAAGATCCTGATGGCCACGGTCAAGGGCGACGTACACGACATCGGCAAGAATATCGTCGGCGTGGTCCTCGGCTGTAACGGCTACGACATCGTCGATTTGGGTGTGATGGTGCCGGCGGAGAAAATTCTGCAGACCGCCATCGCCGAGAAATGCGACATCATCGGTCTGTCCGGTTTGATCACCCCATCGCTGGACGAGATGGTGCATGTCGCCCGCGAAATGCAGCGCCAGGGCTTCAACCTGCCGCTGATGATCGGTGGCGCGACCACCTCGAAAGCCCACACCGCGGTGAAAATCGAGCCCAAGTACCAGAACGATGCGGTGATCTACGTTACCGACGCCTCCCGCGCGGTCGGTGTGGCCACCCAGTTGTTGTCCAAGGAACTCAAGGCCGACTTTGTCGAGCGCACCCGGCTGGACTACATCGAAGTTCGCGAGCGCACCGCCAATCGCAGCGCCCGCACCGAACGCCTGAGCTACGCCGCCTCAGTGGCTAACAAGCCAAAGTTCGATTGGGCGACTTACCAGCCCACAGTGCCGACATTTACCGGGGTCAAGGTGCTGGAGGATATCGACCTCAAGGTGCTGGCCGAATATATCGACTGGACGCCGTTCTTTATCTCCTGGGACCTGGCCGGCAAATACCCGCGCATCCTCACCGACGAAGTGGTCGGCGAAGCCGCCACCGCCCTGTTCAAGGACGCCCAGGAGATGCTGGCCAAGCTGATCGACGAAAAGCTGATCAGCGCCCGCGCCGTGCTCGGCTTCTGGCCGGCCAATCAGGTGCAGGATGACGACCTGGAGCTGTATGGAGACGACGGCAAGCCCCTGGCCAAACTGCACCACCTGCGCCAGCAGACCATCAAGCCCGACGGCAAGCCGAACCTGTCTCTCGCCGACTTCGTCGCACCGAAGGACAGCGGCATCACCGATTACGTCGGCGGCTTTATCACCACCGCCGGTATCGGTGCCGAGGAAGTGGCCAAGGCCTATCAGAACGCCGGCGACGACTACAACTCGATCATGGTCAAAGCCCTGGCCGACCGCCTGGCCGAAGCCTGCGCCGAGTGGCTGCACCGCGAAGTGCGGACAAAGTACTGGGGCTACGACCCGGAAGAGCAGCTTTCCAACGACGAGCTGATCAAGGAAGCCTACAAAGGCATCCGCCCTGCCCCCGGCTACCCGGCCTGCCCGGACCACACCGAGAAGAAGACCCTGTTCAACCTGCTCGACCCCATCGCCGAATTCGACAAGGCCGGCCGCAGCGGTGTGTTCCTTACCGAACACTACGCCATGTTTCCCGCCGCCTCCGTCAGCGGCTGGTACTTCGCCCATCCCCAGGCGCAGTACTTCGCCGTCGGCAAGATCGACAAGGACCAGGTGGAAAGCTATACCGCGCGCAAGAAGCAGGATCTGAACGTCAGCGAACGCTGGTTGGCGCCGAACCTGGGGTATGACAACTAACCCCGGATAGACATGACGAGGCCCGCCATCAAGCGGGCCTCGTCATTTCCAATCGACCAACAGCAGGCCACCGCGTCTACGCTGGCAAAAGGCTAGAAAAGCGTTATCTGTAACTCGTAAGAACAACCCTACATTCAGGGCTAGCTGTTTGGCTCGAAAGAGTAGGTAAATGCAACCTGAGCTGGCTCACCATGGCCCGCGACGTAGCTGCCTTTACCTCGAAGATTAGTCAGTGCATCGGTACCGGAGCCTGCGACAATCGACCAAGAACTACGTGCCTTGCCTTGCGCAAAAGTCCCGTTGTGCTGAAGGACAAAGGTTCCGGTTTTCCCATCGACCATGCCGGAAATACGCTCCAGGCCGACAAAGGTCGCTGTGCCATCAACGCTGTAGGACATGAGGTATTCGACGCTACTGCTGCCCTCAATGGCCCCTGAATATGCCTGTGTGACCTTCGCGCTACTGAGCTTTGCACCGGCAGCTATTTCTTCGTAGGTCTTTTCGTCCCATCCGACGATTTGAAAGGTGCACGTGGCATCGATAGTCATTTTAAATCTCCCTATATCAATGGTTACCGAGCGTACTATTTGGCGACTGTGAAATCCCGGCCCCAGAGCCGCACCGAGGCGACCTTGTCGACCGGGCCGGCAAAGATGAATTTCTGCCGGACCCCGGCGTTGGCGGGGATGGTCACTTGGTCCGGGTTATCCAGGCTCGCCAGCAACGGGCTGGAGTAACCGTCCTGATCGATAGCGATCAAAGCCCCTACCTGGCGCAGGTTGATCAGCCGCAGCTGCTTGTCGGAGCTGTTCTTCAAGCCGATGGTGGCAACCAGATTCTCCCCTTCAGGCTCGGCCCTGAGCAGCTCGACCGTCACCTTGCCATCCAATTGACTAAGCTCGGAAACACTCGCGGCACCATCGGCGCCCTCGGCGGATTCACGACCTTCAGTAACGCCTTCGGTAAACCCGCCCAGTAGATTCTTGCCTGCGGCTATGGCGGAGGAGACCGTGGTTTTTGCGGAGTCTCTGATTGTGCTGGTCGTAGTCGGCTCATCAGCGAACGCAGGGGCAATCCCCAACATTGCGGCCAATAGGATATACGTCCCTGAATTACGGCTCATGTAGCACTCCTTAACGGCTGATTAACCAGACCGGCATCATCCGCTGCCGCATCGAACGCAGCAAGTCCGGGTGCGCTGATTGGACACCAGGTCACATCAGCCCAAGCGGCCCATCTGGGCACCAAGCTGCGATTGTGTTACTGCCGAACTCAAACGCTCGGCGAGCCAAGCCAGTCGATCAGCTCAGACGCGAAGGCGACTTGCGCACGATCTTGATCGAGTGTTTGAGCGTTGGTTTGCGCGTCACGCTAATGGCTTTGCGGCTGACCGTGTCGATGGTGATATTCCAGAAGCCGCTGCTCGGCACGGTGATCTTGGCGGGAAATGAATCGAAGGCGCCGCCGTGGTAGGTATGGCGGCCGCCATTCTTGAAGCTGCGAAAATTCGCGTCGTTCATCAGGCGGATATTGCAGGTCTGCGAGCACTCGATCACGACTATGTCGTCTTCATTCAGGTGTTCGCGCTGGTGTATGTATTTCATTTACAGCTCCGCACGGCAGGGTCAGCCAGATCAAAGCGCTAGTATGAGTGCGCGGGCCAGGTTGAGCCAGCCGCAGATTCAACGGTCGAACTGCCGGATACCGCCGCCGTGCGCCCGGTGATAGCATGCGCGCCCCATGCGCATCGAAGATTTCCACCAACGCCTCGCCGACCTCGGCGCCAAACCCTTGCACATCGGGCGGATCAGCCGTTTCTGGCTGCGCGGCCTGCCGCTGGATACCGGCACGCGCAATGAGAAAACCGAAAACTTCCTGCCTCTGGCCGTGCGCAATGCCCTGCCGCAACTGACCGAAGAACTCTACGCCGTCGCCCGCCTCGCTTCCGAACATCCCGCGGCCGATGGCTCGGCGCGTTTGCTGGTGGAATTGGCCGACAAGCAGATGGTGGAAAGCGTTTTGCTGCCGCGCGACGGCCTGTGCGTTTCCAGCCAGGTCGGCTGCGCGGTGGGCTGCGTGTTCTGCATGACCGGCAAGAGCGGCCTGCTACGCCAGTTGAGTACCGCCGAGATCATCGCCCAGGTGGTCTTGGCCCGGCGCTTCCGGCCGGTGAAGAAAGTGGTGTTTATGGGCATGGGCGAGCCGGCGCATAACCTCGATAACGTGCTGGAAACAATCAACCTGCTCGGCACCGACGGCGGCATCGGCCAGCGCAATCTGGTGTTCTCCA
>CAMPJN010000363.1 GCA_946886875.1 uncultured Pseudomonas sp. | reverse complement strand
TTCGCCAGGTCCCAGACGATAAACGCCATAAACAGCACCAGGCCGCCGACCAGCACGGTCATCATCAATTCTTCGAACAGCTCGGGTTCCATCGCAACCTCTCTGGCAAAACGAGGCTGTGCCGCCAGAACGGCAGGGTGTGGGCGGGGCGATTATTAGGGACGAGCACGAGGCTCTTTATGGGCGGGCCGCACAAGGCACAGCTAAAACGCCGGCGATTATACCCGTGTGCCCCGGTTTGTCAGTGTCAGGTCGTCGCACCTAAGTGCGCAGATGCTGCAACGGCAACTGGGTGCTGGACAGGATCTGCTGCAATACGAAGCTGGAGCGCACGCTGGAGACGCCGTCGATACGGGTCAGAGTGCCGAGCAGGAATTTCTGGTAGTGATCCATATCCGGTACCACCACCTTGAGTTGGTAGTCCGCATCCATCCCCGTGACCAGGCAGCACTCCAGCACCTCGGGGCATTTGCGGATTTGCTCCTGGAAATGCTCGAAACGCTCGGGGGTGTGCTTGTCCATGCCGATCAGCACATAGGCGGTCAGAGTCAGGCCCAGTTGTTTGCGGTCGAGCAGCGCCACCTGGCCGACGATATAGCCGTCGTCCTGCAGCTGCTTGACCCGTCGCGAGCAGGGCGAAGGCGACAGGCCGATGCGCTCGGCCAAGTCCTGGTTGGACAGGCTGGCGTCGCGTTGCAATTCGGCGAGAATATTCAGGTCGTAGCGGTCCAGTCTGTTCATCTTTGCCGGTCTGTTGTCGTTGTGTTGTGCAAGATGATGCGCTTGTGGTGATTAATTGCGCAATAGCTGGTTATCTGAGCAATATTCGCAATCTTCTGTCGCGGTCTTGGCGATAAGCTTTATCACAGTTTCATGGCCCGGACGACATGTCCAGCCGACTCGCCCAACCAGGCGAACGGCAGCCGCCGATCTTACCGGATCGTCACGGCACCCGGGTCCGCATGCCCAACCAGGCAGGCGATGAAAAGGGCGTTATCCTCGTCAATCACGGACATACGAAAAAGGGAGGCTTGTAGGCCTCCCTTTTTCGTATCTGACAATCTACATGCGCCGCTGACTAAACCTGTCTGCCCTCTATCCGATGGCCAATATATGGCGCAGTACATACCCCGTCAGATATGCCAGGCTGGCCGCTGCACCGCCAGTAAGCAGGGTGCTCAAGCCCGCGCGCAGCAAGGGCTTGGCAAATACCAGGCTCTTCAACGTGCCGATGCTAAAGAACACGATCGCCGCCAGAATCGCGCTGAAGATGAATTGCCGCGTAATGCCCTGCGCGTTGAAAAACAGCGGTAACAGGGGGATTGCCCCGGCCAGCAGAAAGGCCGCGAAGGTCGCGCTGGCCGAACGGATGGGGTCCAGCTCGATAGTCTGCAGGCCGTGCTCTTCAATCAGCATGGTTTCGACCCAGAGCTGACGATCTTGGCTGATCGTCTGGACTATCGACTCGAGCGTTTCGCCACTGAAACCTTTACGGTAGAACACCTGGCGAATCTCCTCGAGTTCACCTTCCGGTATTCGATCAATGTGCTCCTCTTCCATGCACCTGATTTTTTCGCGGAATTCACGTTGTGCTTTGATCGCCTCGTAATTGCTCACGGCCATGCTGAAGCCGTCGGCAAATAGATTGGCGAAGCCCATGATCAGCGCCACGGGTGCCGAGAACCCGGCCCCGACAGCGCCTGCGACTATGGCGAAGGTGGTAACACAACCATCTATGCCGCCGAGTACGGCGTCGGAAATGAGTTGCGGCTTGTGCTGGGTGTCCAGTCGTTTTTCGATCGCGTCGGGCAGATGCTCGCGATAAAGGGTTTCGAGGCTGGTTTTCTTCATGGTGCACGCTCCACGGAGCAGGAATGCCTGTTCAGCATATGCGGGAAATCGAGTTCGGCCGAGTCGTGCTGTTGTATCTGCAGTCCCTGGGTGTGCGGGGAGTGGGGTCAGCTCTGCAAGGGCGTGCTGGCGTCACATGGGTCCGCATGCACCAGGACTTCGGCGCGGGGGAACTCGGCGCGTATCGCCGCTTCCACCTGCTCGCTCAGTACATGGGCTTGAAGCAGGGTCAACTCGCTCGGCAGCTCCACATGCAGCTGCACGAACCATTGGGTGCCGGACTTGCGCGTGCGCAGGTCATGGGCCCCGAGCACTCCGGGTACACCGCATGCCAGAAGGTGTATGCGCTCGCTGAGCTCCGGCGCCAGCTCCTGATCCATCAGCACGGCCGCTGCCTCGCGGGCGATTGTCAGGGCGCTCCAGAGAATAAACAGCGCAATGCCGATGCCAAACAGCGCATCCAGTTGTGGCCAGCCGTAACTGGCCAGCAGCAGGGCAAGCAGAATGCCGCTGTTGAGCAGCAGATCGGAGCGGTAGTGCAGCGAGTCGGCGCGGATCGCCGTGGAACCGGTCAGGCGCACGACGTGGCGCTGGAACAGCAGCAGTGCCAGGGTTGCCGCCAGTGACAGCAGCATCACTGCGATGCCCAGCGCGGGCGCACCTATGGGTTGTGGATCGAGCCAGCGCTCGACGCCATGGACGCCGACCAGCAAGGCGCTGGCGCCGATAAACATCGCCTGGCCCAGCCCGGCCAGGGCTTCGGCCTTGCCGTGGCCGTAGCGATGGTCCTCGTCGGCCGGGCGTAGTGCGTAATGCACGGCGATCAGGTTGAGCAGCGAGGCGGCGCCATCCAGCAGCGAGTCGGTCAAGCCGGCCAACAGACTGACCGAACCGCTCAGCCACCAGGCAATAGCCTTGGCCAACGCCAGGCTCAGGGCCACCGCCAGGGCGGCGACCGTGGCCAGACGCATCAGCCGTGCATGTTGCTGCGATATGTTCACAGACAGCGCCTGCTAATCAAGCCGCCGGGCGCAGGCCATAGGCCGCCAACTGTTCGATGCTGCCGTTGTGCCGGATCAGCCGCGGATCGTCGAGCGGCAGGCTGTGGCCGGTGCTCTGCTCGATCAGGACTTTGAGTTTGGCGTTGTCGATCTGGCCATCGGCGTCCACCAGGTTTTGCAGCTCCTGCGGATCGACCTGGGCGCTGACGCCGCCCGGCAGGTAGATGGCGCCGGTGGCGAAGTCGATGCCGAAGGCGATCAGGCCGGGGATCACATAGAACAGGATGCCCACCGCATTGAGTGCCGCGACCACCGGGTCGATACGGCCTTCGATCTGGCCACGACGATCGGGGAAGAACAGCGTGCCGCAGGCGGTCAGTTGGGTGAGCAGGGAAGCAGCGAGAACGCCGCCGATGATGCGAGTGTGCATGCGCATTGAACACCTCATGGTCGAAAGTGGCGCAACTATAGCAAGGCGGCCGCCTGTCGGCTGCTGCAAAACCGTAGCGCCGGGCTGTGACTTGATTAAGACCGGCAAAGCCGGCTGGCAGTTCGCCGCTATAATCGCCGGCCAGATTGGAGACACCATGAATTCTCTGCCCATCGATGCCCAGTTGCCCGCCTTGCGCGAGGCCCTGGCCAACCGCCACGAAGCGGTGCTGGAGGCGCCCCCTGGTGCCGGTAAAACCACCCGCGTGCCGCTGGCGCTGCTCGACCAGCCATGGCTCGCCGGGCAACGCATCGTCATGCTCGAACCGCGCCGTCTGGCCGCCCGCGCCGCGGCCGAGCGCCTGGCCAGCGAGTTGGGCGAGAAGGTCGGCGAAATCGTCGGCTACCGCATCCGCCTGGACAGCAAGGTCGGCCCGCGCACCCGTATCGAAGTGGTCACCGAGGGCATTCTCGCCCGCCGCCTGCAGGACGACCCGGCACTGGAAGGCGTCGGCCTGGTGATCTTCGACGAATTCCATGAGCGCAGCCTGGATGCCGACCTGGCCCTGGCCCTATGCCTCAATGGCCGGACGATGTTCCGCGGTGAGGATTCCGGCGAGCCGCCGCTCAAGGTGTTGCTGATGTCGGCGACCTTGGAAGGCGAGCGCCTGGCCGCGGTGCTCGGCGATGCCCCGGTGTTGCGCAGCGAAGGCCGCATGTTCCCGGTGGCGCAGCACTGGGGCGCGCCTTTCCAGCCGGGCGAGTGGCTGGAGCCGCGGGTGGTGCAAACCGTGTTGCAGGCTCTGGACGACGAGCCGGGCAGCCTGTTGGTGTTTTTGCCGGGCCAGGCGGAGATTCGCCGGGTCAACGAGCAGTTGGCCGAACATCTAAGTGGACGCGACGATATTCTGCTCTGCCCGCTGCACGGCGAGCTGGAACTGAACGCCCAGCGCGCGGCGATAGAGCCGGCGCCCACTGGCATGCGCAAGATTGTGCTGGCGACCAATATCGCCGAGACCAGCCTGACCATCGACGGCGTGCGCGTGG
>CAMPJN010000362.1 GCA_946886875.1 uncultured Pseudomonas sp. | reverse complement strand
TCAGGGTTTCCACAGCACTGTTGATGTTGTCCATCAGCGAAGAAAACTCCGTTGTTGTGGAAAAAGCACCAAATAGGGTCGCCATGGACCCGCATCGCACCATATAGATGCACGCAGATCAGACTACCCCCATCAAGCCGGCTCGAAATCGCACCAAAATGGCCCGATAGAAAAACCGACCTGTAGCACTTAATCGATATTTATTAATAAGTTAGGGGTGCACCACGGCGTAGATCAGGTTTTCTTTATAGCGCTATAAAGGAGCACGATTACGAGATGGCGCACCAAGGCAATGCAAGCGTTGTACCAGCGAGCGTATATGGGACACTTCAACGCATCGTTATGGCTCACTGCCTTGTTGAGGCACACGCCGGCAGCGAAGCGATTAGAAAAAGTGAACCCGCTGCGACCAAAGGCACTCGAATTCATCAGGTGCCTGTCGGGCGTCAAGCTGAATACTTGCCAGACAGGTTCCAGGTGGGTGTTTAAATCGCCGCGGGCACAGTTATCACCCGCCGGCGAGCCGGCAAAGCGAATCAGCGGACGGGGATCGCTTGCGCAGCGCTATACTGGCGTCGCGAGCCAACGTCCGAAGCTAGCCAAGGCAACCACCGATTCTTGTTCAGGCGCCTACGGCCTGAGCATTCGTGGGAAAGCGGCCTAAGCTGTTTTTCACCCAATGATTTACCGGGACGCTTGTCCCAACGGACGACCGATCCGGGTAGATTCCGGCACATACCCATGGAGAGACCTCATGCCCCGCAAGAACGCGACCGCAACCAGCCAAGACGAACTGATCAAAGAGTTTCAGACACTGGTGAGCGATACCGAAAAACTTCTGCATACCTCGGCCACCTTGGTCGGCGAGCACGCTGACGAGCTGCGCGAGCAGATACGCAGCAGCCTCGGGCGCGCCCGTAGCTCGCTGGACAGCGCCGAGAATAGCTTGCGCGAACGCGGCCAGGCCGCCGTCGATGCTACTTCGGACTATGTGCAGACCCACCCTTGGCACTCCCTGGGGATCGCAGCGGCAATCGGCCTGCTGCTCGGCATGCTGATCACCCGTCGCTAAAGAGAACCGCATGGACGACGCCACACCTACCGCCGTAAGCCGCGGCCCATCGCCGCGGCGTTTCGCTGGCGCGTTACTCGGTTTATTGCATGGCCACGTCGCGCTGCTGGCCGAAGAACTGAAAGAGCAGCAAAGCAATACGGTGCGCCTGCTGGTATTCGCCAGCTTGAGCCTGCTGTTCGGCGTATTGCTGATCATCGGCCTGTCCGCTGCGCTGCTGATCAGCTTCTGGGACAGCTACCGTTTCAGCGTCGTCATCGGGCTTTGCCTGTTCTATACCCTGGGCTTTTTGTTTTTCCTGATGCGCCTGTTGAGTCAGTTGCGCAACGCCGTCCCTCCCTTCAAGGCCACCCTCGAAGAGTTGGCCCGCGACCGCGAGCAACTGCTGCCATGAACCTACCGGAATTGCCCCCTAATGCCTCGCGACGCGAAATGCGCATCGCGCTGGTGCGCATGCGCCTGGAACTGAGTCGTCAGGAGCTGCGCCACGAAGCCTTGGTCATGCTGCAACCGTTGCGGCAGGCGAAGGACTTCAGCAAGCACATGCGAGAACAACTGGGCAAAGGCAGCACGCCGCTGTGGGTTGCTGGCGGCGCGGTATTGCTGACCACCCTGGCAGTGAAAAAAACCGACTGGCGACGCTGGTTACGCCTGGCCCTGATCGCCTTTCCGCTGCTTAGACGCAACCCGCCGCGGCAGCCAGGATCGCAGTAGCACTTCAGAAAGCGGTGCGGGCATCGTTATCAGGTGTTTCTGTCGCCTCGGCGCGTACCTGCTAGCCGAACTCATTATTCGCAACGGCCATTTCCATGCGGTCCCGCCCATTGTGCTTGGCCTGGTACAGCGCCTTGTCGACCCGCTCGATCAGCGCGGCGATGCTTTCCTCGGGCTCGTAGTAGGCGACGCCGATGGAGGCGGTAACCCGAAAACCATCCGGCAATCCCTCGTACCTGGCCTCAACCAGCGCCGTCCGAATGCGCTGAACACAGCGCTGGGCCTTGTCTGGCAGAGTTTGCGGAAGAAACAGCAGGAATTCTTCGCCGCCGAAGCGGGCAAACAGATCGGTGCTGCGCAGCACGGGTTCTATGCTGCGGGCAAAGATCTTCAGCACCTGATCCCCGGCCTGGTGACCGAGGCGGTCGTTCACCGCTTTGAAATGATCGAGGTCGAGCAGGCAGACGCAAAAGCCACCGCCGCCGCGATCCGCGCGATTCTTCTCGTGCTTGAGCATTTCCAGTATGTAGCGGCGGTTGTATAGGCCGGTCAGTTCGTCGTGGGTGGCCAACTCGGTCACTTGCTTGAGCACTTCCTGCAACTGGGCGTTGCTGGTCACCAGTTTCTTGCGCAAGCCGCTGATATTGCCGCCCAGCACCGCGATGAAAGGCAGGAACACGGAAAAGCTCAACCACAGTGTCAACTCCACCGCCAAGTTGAAACTTTCGCCCTCGACCCGCCAAATCAGCGGCAAGGTCAGGCCGTAGCAGAACATGGTCAGCAGGCTGATGGTCAGCAATTCGCGGGTATACAGTTTGAAACAGCCGAACATGATGATGATCGCCAGCACCACCAGGTAGGCGCCGCGCGCCGGGCCGGCATAAACCTGGGTGAACAGCACCAGAACGATAGCCACGGTCATCTGCGCGACGGTCAGGCTGGGGTCTTTGAAACGCAGATTGTAATTGAGCCGAAACGCCAGGTAGAAACCGAGCAAAAGTAGCAGCGAAGCTAGCGCCCAGACCTGCATGACCCAGCCGGGAGAAATCCCGCCGTATAACGAAATGGCTTGGGGAACGCAGGCCAGAACGTACATCGCCACACCCATCAGGAAGCGACGGATGCGCAATTGCTGCAGAGAAAACTCAGACACCTCAGCCTGTAACACCCGAATGCGCCTCCAGAGACGATGCCATGACCTTAGCAGCCAAGTCGATTTTGTCATCACCAGGGCCAATGGCCACTTGCAGGCGCGGGCCTGAACCCCGAAGCTAAGGAGCCTGCCGGACTCAACGCTGTTCTACTGCGGAAAAGCCGGCTTTGGCCATTTTTGTTGGTCTTTCTCGTTAAATAGCCAGCTATTCGCCTCGAAAGACCAACAAAACTGACTCAAAGCGGACTTCCCCTCGCTACGAACGGTCGAGTCCGACAGGCTCCTAGGAATACACCGCAATGGAGAGAAATGGCTTTGGATTGGCAAACCCTACTGACCCGCGAACGACTCGGTAAACCGACGCACAGCGCCGACGAACTGGGCCGCAGTCCGTTTCATAAAGACCATGACCGCATCATCTTTTCCGGTGCCTTTCGTCGTTTGGGACGCAAAACCCAGGTGCACCCGGTCTCAAGCAACGACCATATCCATACGCGCCTGACCCATTCGCTGGAAGTCAGCTGCGTCGGCCGCTCCCTCGGCATGCGCGTCGGCGAGATGATCCGCGACGCCCTGCCCGCCTGGTGCGAACCGAGCGACCTGGGCATGGTCGTGCAATCGGCCTGTCTGGCCCACGACATCGGCAATCCGCCATTCGGCCATTCCGGCGAAGACGCCATCCGTCATTGGTTTCAGCAAGCCGCCGGGCGCGGTTGGCTCGACGCCATGAGCGAGGCCGAACGTGGCGATTTTCTCAGTTTCGAAGGCAACGCCCAGGGCTTTCGCGTACTCACCCAGTTGGAATATCACCAGTTCGACGGCGGTACTCGGCTGACTTACGCAACACTCGGCACCTATTTGAAGTACCCCTGGACCGCGCGTCACGCTGAAGCGCTGGGCTATAAGAAGCACAAGTTCGGTTGCTACCAGAGCGAGCTGCCGTTGCTCGAACAGATCGCCGCCAAACTCGGCCTGCCGCAACTCGAGGAGCAACGCTGGGCGCGGCACCCGCTGGTGTATCTGATGGAGGCGGCGGACGACATCTGCTATGGCCTGATCGACCTGGAAGACGGCCTGGAGATGGAGCTGCTTGACTATCGCGAAGTCGAAGCCTTGCTGCTCGATCTGGTCGGCGACGATCTGCCGGAAACCTACCGCCAACTCGGCCCGCAGGACTCCAAGCGGCGCAAGCTGGCGATCCTGCGCGGCAAGGCCATCGAGCACCTGACCAACGCCGCGGCCCACGCCTTCGTCGAGCAACAATCGGCGCTGCTGGCCGGCACCCTGCAAGGCGATCTGGTCGAGCATATGCACGGCACCGCCAAACAATGCGTGCAGAGCGCGAAGGACATGGCGCGGGAGAAGATCTTCCAGGACAAGCGCAAGACCCTGCACGA
>CAMPJN010000361.1 GCA_946886875.1 uncultured Pseudomonas sp. | reverse complement strand
TCGTCTTCGCTGGCCGCTTGCGGCATGTTCAGGCGCTGCTCGACCTGGCGCACGATCAAGTGTTCGGGCAGGTAACACAAGCGGCAGTTCTTGTAGCTGGAGGCGCGCAGCTCGCTGATTGGATAGGCACCGCCGATGCCCGAGGACACGCCGACCAGCAGACCGGGCTTGTGCGCCAGTTCGGCTTTGCTGGCGTAGATGAAGAAATTCTTGATCGCCGGGCAGGCCATGCCATTCCACTCCGGGGCGACTATCACCAGGGCGTCGGCGTCTTTCAATTGCTGGCTGTACATGGCCCAGGGCCCGGTATCTTCAGCCGGCCACAAGGGCAGTGGAGCCAAGCCCAGATCGATGACGCCGCTCGACTCCTCACTGGTTTGCCCCAGCTGGATCAAGCGTTGGCGCAGAAAACGCGCGACTTTACCGGACTGACTGTTGCTGCGACCGGAGCCGGCCACCAGGACAATATTGAGCATGCTGTATTCCTGAAAACGAACGCGCGCCAGGGTTGGCTGGCGCGCAAACAGATGGGCGCCGATCAGGCGCTATTGGGACTGTTATACGCGGAACTGGTCCATCAGGCTTTGTTGATGGTTGGCCAGGCTGTTGAGGTTTTGCGTGACCTGCGCCGATTCGTCGGCCTTGTTGGAGATAGATTCGGTGACATCGCGGATCGACGCGACGTTGCGGTTGATCTCCTCGGCCACCGAGCTTTGCTCCTCGGCGGCGCTGGCGATCTGCATGTTCATATCGGTGATGACGCTGACCGCCTGGCTGATCCGTTGTAGCGCGGCTACCGCCTGCTCGACCTGTTCGACGCTACCTTGCGCCTGGCGATGGCTGCTGTGCATGGTGCTGACCACCTCGCGGGTGCCGTTCTGCAAACCTTCGATGACCTGGCGGATTTCCTCCACCGAATCCTGGGTGCGTTTGGCCAGGTTGCGTACTTCATCGGCGACCACCGCAAAGCCGCGCCCGGCTTCGCCCGCGCGTGCCGCTTCGATGGCCGCGTTGAGCGCCAGCAGATTGGTCTGTTCGGCGATGGAGCGGATCACTTCGAGTACCGAGCCGATTTTTTCGCTACTGGTGGCCAGGCCTTCGACTTCCTGCATGGCCACGTTCATTTCATTGGCCAACAGTTCGATGCTCGAGGTGGTTCTGTCTATCACGCTGAGGCCTTCGCGGGTGGCGCTATCGGCACTACGGGCGGCTTCCGCGGCTTGTGCGGCGTTGTGCGCGACATCCTGCGCGGTGGCGCTCATTTCCTGGAAGGCGGTGGCAACCTGATCGACCTCGCGGAACTGCTGTTGCATGCCGGCGCTGGTCTGGTTGGCGATCTCGGAAGACTGGTCCGCGGTGTTGCGCGCATCCTGCACGCTGCGTTTGACGTCGGCGATGATCGGCTGGAGTTTATCGAGGAAGCGATTGAACCAGCCGGCCAGCTCGCCCAGCTCGTCCTGTTTGGCGTAGTCCAGGCGGCGGGTCAGGTCGCCTTCGCCGCTGGCGATGTCCTTCAACATGGCCGCGACGCCGAGGATCGGACGGGTCACGCCCAGTGCCGTCAGCCAGATCAGCAGGATGCCAATGACCCCGGCTGCCAGGCCGATACCCAGGGAAATGGCGGTGTTGCGACTGCCCAGCGAGTCCAGCTGCTCTTCCAGCTGCAGGGCGGGCTGTAACAATACATTCTCGGGCACTTCGATCAGTACGCCCCAGGGCTTGGATTCGGGGATCGGCAGCAGCGGCATCAGCACTTGCAGGTTGCCCTGGTGATGCAGCACTTCGGCCTTGTTGCTGCCGATCAGGCGCAGCATGTCGCCGTGTTGGTCGGCGAAGGCTTTGTCCAGTTTGCCGCCGAGCAACTTGCTGTCGCGGCTATGGCCGGCGAGCATGCCCGCGGGGCTGATGATGCTGACGTGGCCCTGGCCGTCGAACAGTTCGCTGTTGGCCTGCATGCTGATGTCCTGCATGTTGGACAGGGCAATATCCGCCCCCAGCACGCCGATGACCTTGCCCTTCTCCTCAAGGGGAAAGGCGATGCTGGTCATCAGGATTTTCGCCCCATCGGCTTCGTCGATATAGGGTTCGAGCAGGCAGGTGGTGGCGGTCTTTATCGGGCAGGTGAACCAGGCGTTGTAAGGCGCGCCACTGATTCCGGGGGTGGTATCGGCCAGGTTCGCTTCGGTCATGGTTTCGGAAGTGAGTTCGCCGCTTTTGCTCTGCGACCAATACAAGGCATAGCGGCCGCTGTCGTTGCTGCCCAGTTCGGGCATATCGCCAAACAGGCTGTCCTTGCCGTCCAGGGCTTCCTGCTCGAAGGCTACATAGATACCGAGCAGGCTGCGGTTGGCGGCCAGGGCGCTGCGAATCTGCCGGGTCAGGTCTTCGCGCAGGTCGAAGGCATCGAGAAAACGCTTCTGCGCCTGTTCGCGGATAAACAGCACCTGCTCCGCGGAGCCTTTGCCGTACTGATAGGCGTCCATGAAGTAGCGTTGCATCATTAGCGCCTGGGTCTGGGCCCGCGCCTCCATACGCAGTTGTGCGGATTCCTCGAGCATTTCGCTGCTGGCCTGCTTGACCAGGCTGGAACTTCGCGAAGCCTGCAGTACCGAAGCCCCCACCAGCACGGCCACGATGGTCAATAAGCACAGACCCGCGAGCAGGGTGATCTTTAGTTGGATCGACAGTCGGCTGAACAGCATGTTTACGACCTTATTTTTATCAGGCTTATGCGCCTATCGGCGGCGCTGAGGCTTTCTTGAATCAAGCGTAGCAACTGTGGGGCATCCATGTTGCTCCGTTGTCTGTTACGGCGCTGCGTTGCCAGCCTTGGCGCTATGCGGTTTTTATTCGCACTCGTCCGGGCTGGTGCTGACTAAAGGAGATTGGAAGCCACAGGCATATACGACACAGATGAACAAGGAACAGGTGGAAGCTAAGGTTTTTCTCGGGCTGCTGCTGGGGGTGTCGCTGGCCTTCGGCTGGATCCTTTGGCCGTTCTATGGCGCGGTGTTCTGGGCGGTCATTCTGGCGATCCTGTTCGCTCCCTTGCAGCATTACCTGCTGCGACGGTTCAACGGCCGCCGCACATTGGCGGCCCTCAGCACCACCTTGCTTTGCGTGCTGTTGGCGGTGCTGCCGGTGATCATGATCACCGGCTTGCTGGTGCAGGAAGTCAGCGTGCTCTACACACGCCTGGAAAAAGGCGACTTGGACCTCGGTGTGTTCGTGGCAGAGGTCAAGGATGCCTTGCCGCCGATGGTGCAGAACCAGCTGAACCGCTTTGGCTTGGGCGATTGGGGGAGCCTGCGCGAGACTCTTTCGGACTATGCACGCCAGGGCAGCCGCTACCTGGCGACCAAGGCGTTCAGCTTTGGCCAGGGCACGTTCGAGTTCGTCATCAGCTTCTTCGTGATGCTGTATCTGCTGTTTTTCCTGATCCGCGATGGCGTCGAACTGATCGCGCGGATCAAACAGGCGATACCTTTGAGCACCGTGCACCAGCGCCGGTTATTCAACAAATTCGCCCGCGTGGTACGTGCGACGATCAAGGGCAATATAGTCGTGGCGGTTACCCAGGGTGCATTGGGTGGCCTGATTTTCTGGATACTGGGCATCCCCAGCGCATTGCTCTGGGGCGTGCTGATGACCTTTCTGTCGCTGCTCCCGGCAGTGGGCGCAGGGCTTATCTGGACGCCGGTCGCCTTGTATTTTCTGTTCAATGGGCAACCGACCCAGGCGCTGGTGCTGACCCTCTACGGGATCGGCGTAATTGGGTTGGTCGACAATATCCTGCGGCCGATTCTGGTGGGGAAGGACACTAAATTGCCCGACTATCTGGTGCTGATTTCCACCCTCGGCGGCCTGTCCCTGTTCGGCTTGAACGGCTTCGTGATCGGCCCGCTGATTGCCGCGCTATTTATCTCCTGTTGGGCCATGTTCGGCACCGAAGAAGATGAGGATGCGTCGGTCGCGGTGTTGACCAACTCTCAGGCGCTACCCGCAGTCCCGCAGGTTCAGCGTGAGGAGCAGAGCTGAGAGCTTGGCGAATAGAGGTGATCGGCTGCTGACCAGCCAAGTCTGGCCGGTCAGCGGTTACCACGTGTTTACAGCAGGCGCCGACCGTTATCCCGGCTGATCACCACCGTGGCCGAGCGGGGACGTTTACCCGGGCCGTCAGGCCAGGTGCTGCCATCGTCCGGGTGCTGGATATTGACGAACAGCGTCTTGAAGTCTGGCGTCTGAGTGATGCCGGTGACCTCGGCGCCAACCGGGCCGACCAGGAAGCGTTTGACTTCACCGCTTTTCGGGTCCGCGACCAGCATCTGGTTGTTGCCGAACGGGCCGTTGCTGAGCTGGTTACCGCTCATATCGGTTTGAATCCACAGCCG
>CAMPJN010000360.1 GCA_946886875.1 uncultured Pseudomonas sp. | reverse complement strand
CCATCGGCAATTTTTTCGCCTGCATCTGCCCGGCGATCTGCTCCAGCACCTTGGAACCGGAGACCTGGTGCGGCAGCGCGGTGACCACTATGTCGCCGTCTTCGATGCGGTAGACGGCGCGCATACGCACCGAACCGCGGCCGGTTTCGTAGATCTTCAACAAATCCGCGCGCGGCGTGATGATCTCGGCCTCGGTCGGATAATCCGGGCCCAGCACGTGCTCGCACAGCTGTTCGACAGTGGCATCCGGCTGGTCGAGCAAACGGATGCAGGCCGCGGCGACTTCGCGCAGGTTATGCGGCGGCACATCGGTGGCCATGCCCACGGCGATGCCGGTGGTGCCGTTGAGCAGAATATTGGGCAACCGCGCCGGCAAGGTCGCCGGCTCGTTGAGAGTGCCGTCGAAGTTCGGTACCCAGTCGACGGTGCCCTGGCCCAGCTCGGTCAGCAACACTTCCGAATAGCGCGACAGACGCGCCTCGGTGTAACGCATGGCGGCGAAGGATTTCGGATCGTCCGGCGCCCCCCAGTTACCCTGGCCGTCGACCAGGGTGTAGCGGTAGCTGAACGGCTGTGCCATCAGCACCATGGCCTCGTAGCAGGCCGAATCGCCGTGGGGGTGGAACTTGCCGAGCACGTCGCCGACGGTACGCGCCGACTTCTTGTGCTTGGAATCGGCGTCCAGGCCCAACTCGCTCATGGCGTAGATGATCCGCCGTTGCACCGGTTTCAAACCGTCGCCGATATGCGGCAGGGCGCGATCCATGATCACGTACATCGAATAATTGAGATAAGCCTGCTCGGTGAAATCGGCAAGGGAGCGGCGTTCGACACCGTCCAGGCTCAAATCGAGGGGTTCGCTCATGCGTGCCTCATTGCAAGTAAATTTAGTGAAGCGCAGTCGTTTGGCGCAGCATCAAGGTGCCGTCGCGCTGGGTGAATTCGAGTTGTTTCAGGGCGCTCATGCCCAGCAGCACTTCCTCGCCCTCCATACCCGGGGTCACCAGGGCCGCGACGTCATGCAGGCGGATATCACCCAGTTCCAGGCTGCGCAATCGAGTACGGTAACCGGTGACGGTGCCGTTGGCGGTGCGTATCTGTACCGGCGCGCCGCGGGCCAAACCCAGTCGTTTGGCCAGCGCGGCGGGTATGGCGACCGCGGTGGCGCCGGTATCGAGCAATAGCGTGACGGTCACGCCGTCGATCTTGCCATCCAGCAGGTAGTGGCCGCCGCGGCTGCTCAGCAGTTGCACTTCGATATAGCCGTCACCATGCACCGACTGCGGGGCTTGATTGGGATTATCGCGCTGCTTCTGCCATTGCCCGAAGAAGTGCGTGGCCAGCGCCATGGCGGCGATCCAGGCGATGATCAACATGACCCGTCCGGCGCGCTGGCCAGGCGCGGGCGTACTCACTTGGTTTGCCCCCAGCCACCTTTAGGTGCAGCGAAACGCCAGACAATCGGTCGACGCTCACCATCGGCGCGCTCGAAATCGCCGTTATCGACACCGACCCAGGCCCCCTCCGCATCGATCCACAGCGCTTCGGCCATACCGTAGGACGGCGGGTAAAGCCGTTCCCGGGAGAGCGCCTCGGCAGCGAACGACCAGCAGCGTTCTACCTCGCCATTGCTCAGCTTGCGCCGGCAGATGCGGTGCGCCTGGCGTTCGAGGGAAAATAGCTTTTCACCGTAGAAGGCCAGTCCGGAAAAATCCACGGGCGCCGACTCTCCGCCCAGTTGCGTCGGCGAGGCTTGATTGCCGCCTTCACTCAGCAACACGCAACCGCCGGTGCAGCGCCAGCTCGAACGCTGCTTGTGCAGCACCAGTAAACCGCGACGCCGGGCTTCGGCCGCCAACCACAAGCGCTGGCCGTCGGGATCGATGGTCACGCCCTCTAACAGCGAGTTACCGTGCAACAACATGCCACTGGCGCGCGCTTGGCGGACCACAGCATCCGGCAATGCCAGCCACTGCGGCTCACCGGCCATGGGCAGCAGCAATACCGCGGCCTGACTTTCGCTGACCAGGTAGCGATTGCCCAGGGCATCGCAAGCCAGGCCTTCGAAATCCAACGCGCCGCCGCGCAGCAAACCCGCAGCCCAGCTGGTCACACGCAAGCCCCAGGGCAGTGCGGCCTGCGGCACGGGCGGGATGACGAAATCTTCGGCTTCGGCCTGCCACACCGGCTCGCGGGCATCCAGGCGATAAATCCGCCCATCGTCCCGGTCCGATACCGTCCAGAGCGCATCGCCACACCAGGCCAAGCCGGACAGATTGCCGCCGGCGATACCTTCTACCGGGTGTTCGCTGAGCAATTTCAATTCCGCAGGCAGCGGTGCTGGCGCTGGCGTATCGGCCAGCACCGGGGCGGCCGCCAATAGCAAAGCGGCGCATAAACGCCGCATCAGAGCAGCACCTCGGCCAGGTTGCCCTTGGACTCCAGCCAGGACTTGCGGTCGCCGGCGCGCTTCTTCGCCAGCAGCATGTCCATGATTTCCTGGGTGCCTGGATAGTCTTCCAGAGTCAGTTGCACCAGGCGCCGGGTGTTGGGGTCCATGGTGGTTTCGCGCAGCTGCGGCGGGTTCATCTCGCCGAGGCCTTTGAAGCGGGTGACCTGGGGCTTGCCGCGGCGCTTCTCGGCAACCAAGCGGTCGAGGATGCCGTCGCGCTCGGCCTCGTCCAGGGCATAGAAAATCTCCTTGCCCAGGTCGATGCGATATAGCGGCGGCATCGCCACATATACGTGACCGGCATCCACCAACGGGCGGAAATGGCGAACGAACAGCGCGCAGAGCAGCGTGGCGATATGCAGGCCGTCAGAGTCGGCGTCGGCGAGGATGCAGATCTTGCCGTAACGCAGCTGGGTCAGGTCGGCAGAGCCGGGATCGAGGCCGATGGCCACGGCGATATCGTGGACTTCCTGGGACGCCAGCACTTCGCCGACGTCGACTTCCCAGGTGTTGAGGATCTTGCCGCGCAACGGCATGATCGCCTGGAATTCCTTGTCGCGCGCCTGCTTGGCCGAGCCGCCGGCGGAATCGCCTTCGACCAGGAACAGCTCGGAGCGCATCGGGTCCTGCCCGGCGCAGTCGGCCAGTTTGCCAGGCAGCGCAGGGCCCTGGGTGATGCGCTTGCGTTCAACTTTCTTGCCGGCTTTGAGGCGGCGATTGGCGTTGCTGATCGCCAGTTCGGCGAGCTGCTGGCCGAGTTCGGGATGGGCGTTGAGCCACAGGCTGAAGGCGTCCTTGACCACCCCGGAGACGAAAGCCGAGGCCTCGCGCGAGGACAGGCGCTCCTTGGTCTGCCCGGAGAACTGGGCGTCCTGCATCTTCATCGAGAGGACGAAAGCGATGCGCTCCCAGATATCTTCCGGCGCCAGCTTGACCCCGCGCGGCAGCAGGCTGCGGAACTCGCAGAACTCGCGCATGGCATCCAGCAAACCCTGACGCAGCCCATTGACGTGGGTGCCGCCCTGGGCGGTGGGGATCAGGTTGACGTAGCTTTCCTGCACCGCGTCGCCGCCTTCCGGCAGCCATAGCAACGCCCAATCCACCGCTTCTTTATTGCCGCTGAGGCTGCCGCAGAACGGCTCGTCGGGCAGGCGCTGGAATTCGCTGACCGCATCCACCAGGTAGGAACGCAGGCCGTCTTGGTACATCCACTCGACGCGCTCGCCGCTGGCCTTGTCTTCGAAGGTGACCGTCAGCCCGGGGCAAAGCACGGCCTTGGCCTTGAGCACATGCTTAAGGCGGCTGACCGAGAACTTATGCGAATCGAAATACTTGCCGTCCGGCCAGAAATGCACGCTGGTGCCGGTGTTGCGCTTGCCGACCGTGCCGACCACTTCCAGGTCTGTGGCCTTGTAGCCGTCGGCGAAGGTCATACGGTATTCGTTGCCGTCGCGCTTGACCCGCACCTCGACGCTGGTCGACAGGGCGTTGACCACCGAGATACCAACACCGTGCAAGCCGCCGGAGAACTGGTAGTTCTTGTTGGAGAACTTGCCGCCGGCATGCAGCTTGGTGAGGATCAACTCGACCCCGGACACGCCCTCCTCCGGGTGAATGTCCACCGGCATGCCGCGACCGTCGTCGAGCACTTCCAGGGAGTTGTCTTCATGCAGGATCACCTGGATCGAGCTGGCGTGCCCGGCCAGCGCTTCGTCGACGCTGTTGTCGATGACTTCCTGGGCCAGGTGGTTGGGCCGGCTGGTGTCGGTGTACATGCCCGGGCGCTTGCGCACCGGGTCCAGGCCGGAAAGGACTTCGATGGCGTCGGCGTTATAGGCGTTCTGTTGAGCCATGGGGTCTCTTGGTCAATTGAGAGCGGAAAAGTCGATATCCTGCCATAACTGGCGGGGAATACCGGCGAAAGCGAAGAGCATCGGCAGACGCTCGGC
>CAMPJN010000359.1 GCA_946886875.1 uncultured Pseudomonas sp. | reverse complement strand
GGCTTGCACAGGTAGTTGCAGGCGCCGCGCTTGATCGCCTCGACGGCGGTGGCGATGCTCGAATAGCCGGTGAGGATCACCACGCGCATCTCGGCGTCCAGCTCGAGCAGCTTGGGCAACAGCACCAGGCCGGAATCGCCTTCCATCTTCAGGTCCAGCACGGCGTAATCCGGCAAATCCTGCTCGGCCAGCGCCAGGCCTTCCTCGGCGGAACCGGCGGTTGAGACGCGCAAGCCGCGGCGGCTCATGGCCCGCGCCATGACCCGGGTAAAGGTCGGGTCGTCGTCGACCAGCAGCAGGTGGGGCTGCTCTTCGCCTTCAAAGAGGGATTCGGTTTCGTCAGTCATAGTCGATTTCTCCTAACGGGCATGCTGCCCTTCTCCACCGCGCGTCGTCATGCGACTGGCACATCACGCCCGCCCATAGGCCCGCGGCAACTTCAACTCGGTGAGCGTGCCGCCCTCTTCGTGGTTATACAGTTTTACCGATCCGCCGGCACGGGTGACGCTGGCCTGGCTGAGAAACAGCCCCAGCCCGAAGCCCTTGCCCTTGGTGGTGAAAAACGGTCGCCCCAACTGTTCGGCAATCGCCAGGGGCACGCCAGCGCCGAAGTCGCGGATGCTCAGGCGCAGCCACTGGTGATCCCAATCGAGGCGGATATCCAGATTCTCCGCACAGGCATCGGCGGCGTTGTTCAGCAGATTGAGCAGCGCCTGGGTCAGATCGGTCGGCGGCATCATCCGCGGCGCGGCGCCCATACCCAGACATTGATAGCGATAGCTGGCCTCGGGGCGCATCAGGTGCCAGCGATTGAGGGTAGCTTCCAGCCATTCGACGCAGGATTGCTCGACCACCGCCTGACGCCGCTCGGCCTCGGCGGCGCGCACCAGTTGCTGCAGGGTTTCCTTGCACAGCTTGACCTGTTCCTGCAGCACCGCCAGGTCTTCCTGCAGGGTCGGGTCCGGGTGTTCGCGGCGCAGTTCCTTGATCAGCACGCTCATGGTCGCCAGGGGCGTACCCAGTTCGTGGGCGGCGCCGGCGGCCTGGGTGGCGACGGCCAGCAACTGTTGGTCGCGCAGGTTTTCCTCGCGGCGTTCGGCGCGCAATTCTTCCTGGTGGCGCAGCTCCTCGGCCATCTTGGCGACGAAGAAGGTGATCAAGCCCGCCGCCAGGGCGAAGCTCAGCCACATGCCGTAGATCAGCAGGCTTTCCCGCGGACCGGGCGGCAATTGCAAGGGGTGCGACCACACCAGCAGCACGGTATAGCCGGTCAGGGCCAAGCCGGAGAGGATGATGGTGTAGAACCAGGGCAAGGTCGCCGCGGCTATGGTCAGCGGCACCAGGTAATAGGAAACGAAGGGGTTGGTCGAGCCGCCGGAAAAATACAACAGCAGGCTGTGGATGATCAGGTCGCAGCCCAGCTGCGCCGCGTACTCCTGCTCGGTGACCGGCCAGGGGCCGCGCAAGCGCACCGCCGTGGCCAGACACAGCACCAGCGACACCGCCAAGGTGAGACTCAATTCCATCCAGGGCAGCGGCAACGCGCCCGATTTGTAGGCCAAACCGACCGATCCGGCCTGGGCAGCCAGCACCACGATGCGGATCAGAGTAAGACGCCAGAGATTTTGCCGGCTGGCCGATAACAGCTGCACGGGTGCGAGCATGGGCTCTCCAAAATAGCTCGTTTGCCGAGCACAGCGAGTATAACCAAGGCGTGGCGCGACCGGCTGCGGCAACTGGCCGCAGGCGGTTAGGGCAGTAGTCGGAAATGCGCCACACCAAGCGATTTCAATGCGGCGTCCCACCGGGGCGCGACAGCTGGATTATTTTTAACGACTGGTTAACCCCGATGGTCCAATGCCTTCGTCTACCCTCAGCAACACAGCGCAAAAATCATCCTCAGCTCGCATACAAGGAACCCCCATGCAGCCTTTATCCCGTCTTGCCACTGCCCTCGTTATCAGCGCCGCCGCTCTGCTCAGCCTCAGCGCCCAGGCCGAGGAGGCGCGCTACAACCAGGTCGCCCTGCGCGCCGAGGTCAGCCAGGAGATCAACCACGACCTGATGCACGTAACCCTCTACAGCGAAGCGCAGAACAGCGACCCCGCAGCCCTCGCTGCCGATATCACCCGCACCCTCAACCAGGCGTTGGGCCAGGCCCGAGCGGTCAAAGGCGTGTCGGTAGCGCTCGGCAGCCGCCACAGCTACCCGGTGTACGACGACAAGCGCGAGGGCATCAACGCCTGGCGCGAGCGCGCCGAACTGCGCCTGGAAAGCGCCGATTTCGCCGCGCTGTCGAAGCTGACCGGCGAGCTGCTGAGCGAGATGAAAATGGCCGGCATGGAATTCAGCCTCGCCGCCAATACCCGCAAAACCCAGGAAGATGCCCTGATCAAGGAGGCGGTGAATGCCTTCAAGGCGCGCGCCCAATTGGCCACCGAAGCCCTCGGCGGCAGCGGCTACAAGCTGGTCAGCCTGAATTTGAACAGCGGCGGCTTTCAACCGCCGATGCCGATGCGCATGGCCAAAGGCATGGCGATGATGGATTCGGCGCCGACGCCTGAGATAGAGGCCGGCAGCAGCCATGTGACGGTCAACGCCGATGGCGTGATCGAAGTGCAAATGCCCTGACTTGGCCGCCCGCGCACTAGAAGGTCGCGCAGGCTTTGCGGCTCGGCGTCATTCGACGCCGACCACCCCTACAAATAATCCTAATAAAATCAATCAGATAATCTTAAGCAACAGGTCCAACCAGGAATTTCGCGCAGATAATCACGCAAATCTATCGAAGAACATAAAAGCTGTTTATTCGGACAGGAAAACCGCGCCTTTATTTCAGATATGCGACATCTACGGACAAACTCGCCGCAGTATCTACACTCACTGCCAACAGACGCCTTGCGCTCGGCACAGGCCCTGCATAGTTTGTTTCGGGCTCGGCCCATAAGGCCGGTCCTCGACGATAATGACAACAACCTGAGGCCATCATGCGCAAACACGCCGTCATTCCGTTCATGCTCGCTGCTGGGCTGATCGCCAGCACACCGTTCGCCCACGCCGCCAGCAACCTGGTGTTCTGTTCCGAAGGCAGCCCGGCCGGGTTCGATCCGGGCCTGTACACCACGGGCACCGACTTCGACGCCGCCGCGGAAACCGTCTTCAACCGCCTGAGCCAGTTCGAGCGCGGTGGCACCGCGGTCATTCCCGGTTTGGCGGAGAAATGGGACATCGCCGAAGACGGCCTGAGCTACACCTTCCATCTGCGTCCCGGGGTCAAGTTCCACAGCACCGATTACTTCAAGCCGACCCGCACCTTCAATGCCGACGACGTGCTGTTCACCTTCCAGCGCATGCTCGACAAAGAGCATCCGTTCCGCAAAGCCTACCCGACCGAGTTTCCGTATTTCACCGACATGGGTATGGACGCCAATATCGCCAAGATCGAAAAGCTCGACGATATGACCGTCAAGTTCAGCCTCAACGAGGTGGACGCTGCGTTTATTCAGAACCTGGCGATGAGCTTCGCCTCGATCCAGTCGGCCGAATACGCCGACCAGTTGCTCAAGGCCGGCAACGCCGCCGAGATCAACCAGAAGCCGATCGGCACCGGGCCCTTCGTGTTCAAGCGCTACCAGAAGGACTCGCAGATCCGCTTCACCGGCAACAAGGATTACTGGAAGCCGGACGACGTGAAGATCGACAACCTGATCTTCGCCATCAACACCGACGCCTCGGTGCGCATGCAGAAGCTGCGCGCCGGCGAATGCCACGTCACCCTGTTCCCGCGTCCGGCCGACCTCGAGGCCTTGCAGAAGGACCCGAACATCAACATGCCGTCGCAGCCGGGTTTCAACGATGGCTATATCGCCTACAACGTCACCCATCCGCCGCTGGACAAACTGGCAGTGCGCCAGGCCCTGGACATGGCGGTGAACAAGCAGGCGATTCTCGATGCGGTGTTCCAGAGCGCCGGCCAGCTGGCGGTCAACGGCATGCCGCCGACCCAGTGGTCCTACAACGAGGCGATCAAGGACGCCGGCTACAACCCGGAAAAAGCCAAGGAACTGCTCAAGGCCGCCGGCGTCGCCGAAGGCACCGAGATCACCCTGTGGGCCATGCCAGTGCAGCGCCCGTACAACCCCAACGCCAAGCTGATGGCCGAAATTCTGCAGGCCGATTGGGCCAAGGTCGGCATCAAGGCGAAGATCGTCACCTACGAGTGGGGCGAGTACCTCAAGCGCTCCAAGGCCGGCGAACACGATGCCATGCTGATCGGCTGGAGTGGCGACAACGGTGACCCGGACAACTGGCTCGGCACCCTGTACGGCTGCGACGCGGTCGACGGCAACAACTTCTCCAAGTGGTGCTTCGAGGAATACGACAAGCTGATCAAGGCCGCCAAGCGCACCACCGA
>CAMPJN010000358.1 GCA_946886875.1 uncultured Pseudomonas sp. | reverse complement strand
CTGTGGATCGGCCGGATCAAGCGCAGCTTCAGTGCGATCAAGGCCGAGGTCGAGCGCGAGATAGGCGCGGACGAAATCCGCCGGCAACTGCACAACGAGCAGATTCTCGAGCTGGAGCGCGACATGCAGAGCATCAAGAGCGATCTGCTCTCACCGTCGAGCCCAACCCCAGTCGCCAGTAGCGGCGCAGAGGCCAAGCCGACTGCGCCTGACGTCGTCAGCCAGGATAAATCCCCACAACCATGAGTCGACTAACGGACAGCGACCAGGAAATGCCCCTGGTCTCGCACCTGACCGAGCTACGCACGCGCCTGCTGCGCATCGTCGGCGCCGTCTTGCTGCTCTTTGCCGGGTTGTTTTATTTCTCCCAGGACATCTATGCCCTGGTCGCCGCACCGCTGCGCGCTTACCTGCCCGAAGGCGCGACCATGATCGCCACGGGCGTCGCCTCGCCGTTCCTGACGCCGTTCAAGCTGACCATGATGGTCGCGCTGTTCCTGTCGATGCCGATCATCCTGCATCAGGTCTGGGGCTTTATCGCACCGGGGCTGTACAAGCACGAAAAGCGCATCGCCGTTCCCCTGCTGATTTCCAGCATCCTGCTGTTCTATGGCGGCATGGCCTTCGCCTACTTCGTGGTGTTCCCGATCATGTTCGGCTTCTTCGCCAGCGTGACCCCGGAAGGGGTGGCGATGATGACCGACATCGGCCAGTACCTGGATTTCGTCCTGACCCTGTTCTTCGCCTTCGGCGTGGCCTTCGAGATCCCGGTGGCGACCTTTCTGCTGATCTGGATCGGCATCGTCGATATCGAGACCCTACGCAAAGGCCGGCCCTATGTGGTGGTCGGCTGCTTCGCCGTCGGCATGGTGCTGACCCCGCCGGACGTCTTCTCGCAAACCCTGCTGGCGGTACCGATGTGGATGCTGTTCGAACTGGGTCTGCTGTGCGCCGGAATGGTCAAGCGCCGTGATGAGCAGGACCAAGAAGACAGCGACAGCGAGCCACAGGACCAGCCCCCAGCCGCCCAGCCGTGAACCTGCTTCTGCTCGAAGACGACGATTTCGTCGCGACCGACCGCGTGCAACTCAGCGGTCGGCGCCTCAAGCACCTGCTCGAAGTACACCGCGCCGAGGCCGGTGACAGTCTGCGCGTTGGCCGCTTGAATGGCCCGATGGGCATGGGTCAATTGCTCAACCTGGATGCCGAGCGCGCCGAACTGAGCGTAACCCTCGACCAGACACCGCCGGGCAAACTGCCGCTGACCCTGCTGCTGGCCCTGCCACGGCCGAAGATGCTGCGCCGGGTGCTGCAAACCGTCAGCACCATGGGTGTGCCCCGGCTGATACTGCTGAACAGTTACCGCGTCGAAAAAAGCTTCTGGCAGACGCCCTTCCTGCAACCGGAGGCCATCCGCGAGCAACTGATCCTGGGCCTGGAACAAGCGCGCGATACCGTGCTGCCCGAAGTGCTGATCGAACAGCGCTTCAAACCCTTCGTCGAAGACCGCCTGCCGGCCTTGGCCGCTGGCAGCCTTGGTCTGGTCGGCCACCCAGGCGACTACCCACCTTGCCCACGGGCGGTGGAACGAGCCGTAACCCTGGCCATAGGCCCGGAAGGCGGCTGGATTCCCTACGAAGTGGAGAAGCTGCGAGAGGCTGGGCTGCAACCGGTGCAGCTCGGCGAGCGCATCCTGCGCGTCGAAACCGCAGTCAGCGCCCTGCTCGCTCGCCTGTTCTAATAACCCGATTCAAGCCTGCGCGGCCCACCGGCCGCGCTTCGCTATTACGTGCAACAGCCCTGCGTTTACAGGCGCACGCTGGCGAAAGTCGATTCGCCCTGGGCGCGGGTCAATGCGGCCATCGCCGACGAGGTCGAAGGACGCATCAGGTCTTCCGGCATCGGCACCAGCCCGACCACGTTCGAGCCCTGCTGACCGGCGCGCTCGTCGCGCGGCGGAATGCCGAAGTACTCGCGGTAGCACTTGGAGAAATGCGGCGTGGAGACGAAGCCGCAGACCGAGGCCACCTCGATGATCGACATGCTGGTCTGCTTGAGCAACTGCCGCGCGCGGATCAGGCGCAGCTTGAGGTAGTAGCGCGACGGCGAGCAATGCAGGTACTTCTGGAACAGCCGCTCGAGCTGACGTCGCGAGACGTCGACATAGAGCGCGAGCTGATCGAGGTCGATCGGCTCCTCCAGGTTGGCCTCCATCAGCGCGACTATTTCCTGCAGCTTCGGCTGATTGGTGCCAAGCATGTGCTTGAGCGGCACGCGCTGGTGATCCTGCTCGTTGCGGATACGCTCGTAGATGAACATCTCGGAAATCGCCGCGGCCAGCTCACGGCCATGCTCGCGACCGATCACGTGCAGCATCATGTCCATAGGCGCAGTACCGCCCGAGGAGGTGTGACGGTTGCGGTCGATGGAAAATAGTCGCGTGGTGACCGCCACGCGCGGAAAAGCTTCCTGCATCGACGCCAGGCACTCCCAGTGCACGCTGCAGTCGTAACCGTCGAGCAGACCGGCCTTGGCCAGCGCCCAGCTACCGGTGCATACCGCAGCCAGCTGACAACCGTGACGCGCCAGACCTTGCAACCAGTGCAGGTGTTCACGCGTAACGCTGTGCTGGATACCCACGCCGCCGCAGACGACCACCGTATCCAGACGCGGCGCAGTGGCCAGGCTGGCATCCGGGGTAATCTGCAAACCGTCGCTGGCATTTACCGGCAAACCGCTCTGGGTCAGGGTGTGCCAGCGATACAGCTCCTTGCCGGAGAGCTGATTGGCCATGCGCAACGGCTCGACCGCCGAGGCCAGGGAGATCAGGGTGAAATTGTCCAACAGCAAAAAACCGACTGACCGGGGAGCCCGGTTCTGGGGCTGAGCCCCTTGGTTGATCTCTGACATCAGCGGATCCTCATGCAACGCAACACACGGTATTGAGCCCTATACCAGGCCCTTAATGGCGGCTTGTTGCGTTTTGCTGTGAACCATTTTTCGCGCGACCAGGCACGCAGCCAATCGGGTAACAGGTAACGCATACAGCCTTATTCTTGCCTCCAGCCCAGTACACCCAGGCTGGCCAGAATTACAACGCAAACCTCATGCCTAGATTGATTGATCGTTCAACTAAAAAGCAGTTCCTCGGCCGAACCCTGTGACACTAGGCATAGGCAGGCGCGACAGGAGCATTCCATTTGCGACAGCCAAGCCCCTGATTTGGCGCTCTTGAGCATTTCGGTAGCACCAGACGAAACATCGGAGCTCATGCGCTACGCGAAGAAATAAAGCGGCGGTAACACCACCGGAAATCGCCGCTGGCACGCACCGGCAGTGGGCACGCCTGGCGTCGCAGCGGCGAAAATGGCTCACCGCCGTTCAACATTCGATGGCGCTGACCGCGAGGCCGCCGCGCGAGGTTTCTTTGTATTTGTCGTGCATGTCGGCGCCGGTGTCGCGCATGGTGCGGATCACCCGATCGAGCGAGATGAAATGCTCGCCGTCGCCACGCAAAGCCATCTGCGCGGCGTTGATCGCCTTCACCGCGGCAATCGCGTTGCGCTCGATGCACGGCACCTGTACCAGCCCGCCGACCGGGTCGCAGGTCAGGCCGAGATTGTGTTCCAGGCCGATTTCGGCGGCATTTTCCAGTTGTTCCGGGGTGGCGCCGAGAATTTCCGCCAGGCCCGCCGCGGCCATGGCGCAGGCCGAGCCGACCTCGCCCTGGCAGCCGACTTCGGCGCCGGAGATGGAGGCGTTTTTCTTGCACAGAATGCCGATGGCCGCGGCGGCGAGCAGGTAATCGACCACATTGGCCTCGCTCACCGCCGGGCTGAAGCGCACGTAGTAATGCAGTACCGCCGGGATGATCCCGGCCGCACCGTTGGTCGGCGCGGTAACCATGCGCCCGCCAGCGGCGTTTTCCTCGTTGACCGCCAGGGCGAACAGGTTGACCCATTCCATACCGCTCAGCGTCGAGCCGATGACATTGGGTTTGCTCATTTCCTGCAGGCTGCGGTGCAACTTGGCGGCGCGACGTTTGACGTTGAGCCCGCCGGGCAGGGTGCCCTCGTGCTTCAGCCCTTGCTCGACGCAATCACGCATGGCTTGCCAGAGACGCATCAAACCGCTGCGGATCTCCGCTTCGCTACGCCAGGCCTTTTCGTTGGCCATCATCAGCTCGGACACGCGCAGGCCGTGCTCCTTGCATAGGCGCAGCAGTTCTTCGGCACTGCTGAAGTCGTAAGGCAGGCGGGTATGGTCCTGATCCAGCTGACCGCTGGCGGCCTGCTCCTCATCGACGACGAAACCGCCGCCCACCGAGTAATAGGTATTTTCGTAAAGCAGGCCACCATCCTCGGCGAAGGCGCTGAGGGTCATGGCGTTGGGGTGATAAGGCAGGTTCTCGTCGAGCAGC
>CAMPJN010000357.1 GCA_946886875.1 uncultured Pseudomonas sp. | reverse complement strand
TGATAGTCACCGCGCACTCGGCCGTGGACACCGCCGTGGATGCGATCCAGATCGGTGCCGCCGATTACCTGGTCAAGCCCTGCAGCCCCGATCAGTTGCGCCTGGCGGCGGCCAAACAGTTGGAAGTGCGTCACCTGGCGGCGCGCCTCGAGGCCCTCGAAGGTGAAGTGCGCAACGCCAGGGATGTGCTCGACTCCCACAGCCCGGCGATGATGGCCATCCTGGAGACGGCGCGTCAGGTCGCGGTGACCGACGCCAATATTCTTATCCTCGGCGAATCCGGCACCGGCAAGGGCGAGCTGGCGCGCGCCATTCACGGCTGGAGTCCGCGGGCGAAGAAATCCTGCGTGACCATCAACTGCCCGTCGCTGACGGCCGAGTTGATGGAGAGCGAGCTGTTCGGCCACAGCCGCGGCGCCTTCACCGGCGCCAGCGAAAGCACCCTGGGGCGGGTCAACCAGGCGGATGGCGGCACCCTCTTTCTCGACGAGATCGGCGACTTCCCCCTGACCCTGCAGCCCAAGCTGCTGCGCTTTATCCAGGACAAGGAATACGAGCGGGTCGGCGACCCCGTCAGCCGCCGCGCCGATGTGCGCATCCTCGCCGCGACCAACCTCGACCTGGACGAAATGGTGCGCGATGGCCGCTTTCGCGAAGATCTGCTCTATCGCCTGAACGTTATCACCCTGGTGCTGCCGCCGTTGCGCGAGCGCCCGGACGACATCGAGGTGCTGGCCGAAGGTTTTCTCGCCCGTTTCGTCAAGGATTACGTGCGCCCCGCCCGTGGTTTCAGCGATGAGGCCCGCGGCGCGCTGCTCGACTACCCGTGGCCCGGTAATATCCGCGAGCTGCGCAACGTGGTCGAACGCGCCAGCATCATCTGTCCCCAGGAGCAGATCGAAGTCAGCCACCTCGGGCTGAACGGTCATCAACCACCCAACTGCGCTCCGCGGATCGGCGCGGACCTGAGCCTGGAAGCACTGGAAAAGGCCCATATCGGCGCGGTTCTGGCCACCACCGAAACCCTCGACCAGGCCGCCAAGACCTTGGGAATCGACGCCTCGACCCTGTATCGAAAACGCAAGCAGTACCGCTTATGAAATTGCCCGTTACCTTGCGCACGCGGCTGTTCCTGAGCTTCTCCGCGTTGATCACGGTTTCGCTGCTCGGCTTGCTCCTCGGCGTAGTCAGCGTGATGCACATGGCCAGCAGCCAGGAGAGCCTGCTGCAGCGCAGCTTCAGTACCATAGCGATTAGCCAGAAGCTGCGGCAGAACCTTGGCGACCAACTGGTCAACATGATTTCCGAGCAGCCGGATATGCAGGCACTGCAGGCCTCGCAGGAGCGTTTCGGCCAGTTGCTCGCCGAGGGTATGCAAATCCGCAGCAAGCAAAGCCGCCAGGGCTTCGAGTCGATCGATCAGGCCTATCGGCAGTTTCAGCAGGTGCTCAACGACCGTCCGGGCACGCGCTGGGTGATGGGCGACGGCAATAGTTTCAGCCAGGCCTTCAATGATTTGCGCATGCGCATGATCGCGGTACAGCAGCGCGCCATCGAGAATGTCAGCCGCGCGGAAACCCAGGCGCGCGAGCGGGCCAAGCTGATCGCCGGCCTGCTCGGGCTGTTATGTCTCGCCGTTCTCGGCATAGGCGTGCTTACCGCGCAGAGCATTGCCCAGCGTTTCGGTGCGCCCATCGAGGCCCTGGCCAAAGCCGCTGACAATATCGGCCAAGGTAATTTCGACGTGACCTTGCCGATTTCCCCGGTTGCCGAAATGACCCTGCTCAGCCGCCGCTTCGGCCTGATGGCCGAGGCGCTGCGACATCACAAGGCGACCAATATCGAGGAATTGCTGGCCAGCGAAAGCCGCTTGCAGGCGGTGCTCGACAGCATCGACGACGGCCTGGTAACCATCGACGCCCGCGGCTGCGTCGAGCATGCCAACCCGGTGGCCATCCGGCAGCTGTTCTGGCTGCGCGATCCCCATGGCAAAAGCCTTGGCGAATTGCTGGCGCGGCCCGAACTGGATGAAGCCATCCAGCGCGTGCTCAGCGGCCAGTTGCTGGAGAAGGTGCCGGAAGATCTGCCGATCGAAACCGCCGGCGAAAAACGTTTGCTGGCCTGGACCCTGACCCCGGTCAACCATGCCGATGGACGCAGCGTCGGCGCGGTCATGGTGCTGCGCGATGTCACCGAGCAACGGGCGTTCGAGCGCGTGCGCAGCGAGTTCGTGCTACGCGCCTCTCATGAACTGCGCACACCCGTGACCGGCATGCAGATGGCTTTCAGTTTGCTGCAGGAACGCCTGAAATTCTCCGCTGGCTCGCGGGAATTCGATCTGGTTGAGACGGTTAACGAGGAAATGCTGCGGTTGGTCCAATTGATCACCGATCTGTTGAATTTCTCCCGTTATCAGAACGGCTTGCAGCGTCTGGATCTGGCCCCGTGCGATCTCAATGAACTGTTGCTCCAGGCTCGCCAGCGTTTTGTCGCGCGCGCCGAGGCGCGCGGAGTGAGCCTGCTTATCGAAATTCAACAGGCCTTGCCGCTTATCCAGCTGGACCGCATGCAGATCGAACGGGTACTCGACAATCTGTTGGTCAACGCCCTGCGTCACAGCAATCCGGGCGGGGAAATTCAGCTACAGGCGCGGCGCCACGGCGATCGCTTGATCATCAGCGTGCAGGACAATGGCGAGGGTATTGATTTCAGTCAGCAGGCGAGAATCTTCGAGCCCTTCGTGCAGATTGGCAAAAGAACCGGCGGTGCCGGCTTGGGCTTGGCCATGTGCAAGGAGATAGTGCAGTTGCATGGCGGTCGCTTGAACCTCTATTCGCGGCCTAACCAGGGCTCGCAGTTCTATATGGCCCTGCCGCTGTGATCGCCAGACTCAAAAGATCCAACGCTTGGTTGGCAAGGATAAGTACAGGCCCTGCCGGGTTTCCTGGCTGACCCGCAGCCAATTGCCAGTGGCATCCAGTACCAGCGCCTTGTCTGGCGCGTACGCGTAGTTGAGCGGCGGTTGCTCGGTCGGCTTGCCGATCAGCGTCAAGGTCGCCAGAGAAGTGGATGCGAAAGCGCCGATCAGAACGGCCAGGGAGATGGTCAGCAGGTTGGGCAGGTTGTTCATCGGAGCCCCCGGTTGCGGGATGAGGAATAGATAACCTTGATTAGCAGCCCGCGTGCCAATTCAACTTTTCAGAAAATATCTTAACTATCAATTAGATAGGTAATTAATCCGATCGTGCAAAATGCATAATGCATGAGCGCCTGGTTGGCGCTCATGCAATTTGCACGAACTAGCCTTTAGCCATTAACCGCCGCTCATTTGATTCAAAGCCATCGGTTCGTCGCTCGTCATCAGGTTGAACCCGCAAAGGGCACCGAGGGTCGCAACTACAAGAGCCGAAAACTGCGAATCCTCGATTCGTCATCGCCAGGCTCCAGCTTCGTATCTCAAACACCCGAACAGACATGGGCGCAGAACGCGAACGGCGGCTGCGGGTGGGCGAGTGCATTTTCAAGCCAACCAGGCTGTTGTGAGGCCACTGCATGCATGATCAAACGCCAAGCGGAATAGACACCCTCAATGCCAATAGCCGAGCCAAAACCATTTTGCTGGTCGAGGACGATAAGGTGGTGCGCATGCTCACCTCGGAGCTGCTCGCCGAGCTGAGTTATCGAGTGTTCGAAGCCGAAGATGCGCACGCGGCGCTGACCATTTTGCAAAGCGATCAGCCGCTGGATTTGCTGATGACCGATATCCGTTTGCCCGATATGGATGGCTATCAGCTGATGGCCATTGCCCGGCAACTGCGACCGGAGCTACGCGGCCTGTTCGCCAGCGGCTATGGCGATAGCGCCGAGTTCCTCGAGTTGGACACGGGCACTGCGCCGCAGGTCGAGAGCATCTGCAAACCCTATTCCCCGGATTTGCTCAGAAGCACTTTGCACAAGATATTCGAGCACCCTTAGTCGGGAAGGAGAAGCGGGTCAAAGGGTGAGTTGGCTGTTCAACACCAGCAGCATCGCCGCTGTTTCGGCATCGGGTTCGCCATCATGGCGCGCCGGGCGGTATTTCATCTGGAAGGCCGCCAGCACGTTGCGCGTCTGCTCATCCAGCTCGCCGTGTTCCGCCACCTGATAACCCTGGCGTGCCAGCTGCGCCTGGAACCAGGCGACGGTCGGCAGGCTCTCGGCGAACAACTCGCGCTGCCGCGCTACCGCCTGTTCATCGGGCCAGGGCACCAGGCCGGCTTCGGCCAGGCGCTGCCAGGGGAATAGCGGGCCGGGGTCGACTTTGCGCTGCGGGGCGATGTCGCTGTGGCCGAGAATGCTGCCAAGCGGCAGTTGGTGGCGCTGCACTATGTCCTTGAGCAGCACGATCAGCGCATCGATCTGCGCCGGCGAATAGGGTTGCC
>CAMPJN010000356.1 GCA_946886875.1 uncultured Pseudomonas sp. | reverse complement strand
ATGGGCATCTTCACCCAGGCCGACGGCCGCGTGCGCTTCGGCGAAAACCTGCCGCCGGCGTTTCGCCAGGCCTTGGCGCAGTTGGGCTGAGGAGCCTCCGTATATGTGTGATATCAAGCAAGAAGCGCAAATCGACTTGGCGCCAAACGACAGCTCCGGCGCCATCGCCAATCCCTGGCAACAACTGCGTAGCCTGACTCCCGCGCGCATCGCCCTGGGGCGCGCCGGCACCAGTCTGCCGACCAACGCGCTGCTGGATTTCCAATATGCCCACGCCCAGGCCCGCGACGCCGTACACCTGGCCTTCGACCACCCCGGGCTGAGCGCCGCGTTGGCCGAGCGCGGCCGCGCCAGTCTGGTGCTGCACAGCGCCGCCAGCGACCGCGACACCTACCTGAAACGCCCCGACCTGGGCCGGAGCCTGGACGCGGCCTCGGCCCGGCAATTGCGCGACTTCGCCCAGGCCCATCCCGGCGGCGTCGATCTGGCCGTGGTGGTCGCCGACGGTCTCTCAGCGCTCGCGGTGCATCGACATACCCTGCCCTTTCTCGCGCGGATGGAAGAACTGGCGCGTTTGGAGGGCTGGTCGCTATCGCCGGTGGTGCTGGTGGAACAGGCGCGGGTGGCCATAGCCGACGAGATCGGCGAACTGCTAGGTGCGCGCATGGTGGTGATTCTGATCGGTGAACGCCCGGGTTTGAGCTCGCCGGACAGCCTTGGCCTATATTTCACCTACGCGCCCAGGGTCGGCCTCACCGATGCCTATCGCAATTGCATCTCCAATGTGCGCCTGGAAGGCCTCAGCTACGGCATGGCCGCCCATCGCTTGCTCTACCTGATGCGCGAGGCGTGCCATCGGAAGTTATCCGGGGTCAATTTGAAAGACGAGGCCGAGTTGCCCGCACTGGACGATGAAAACAAGCCAGAAACCGGCAATTTTCTCCTCTATGAGCAGACATCGACGGACACCCAGCCATAACCAAACGCTTGTTTGGATTGCACTTTCCAAAATCATGGGGCAGCATCGGCTCGCCTACTGGCCAGGCAGCCATCTTGCCGCCGTACCCCATAAAACTGACGTGTAGAGGTCTCATATGCGCATCGTTCAAGCGACTCTGGAGCACCTGGACCAACTGACCCCCTTGTTCGTCAAATACCGCGAACTCTTCGATCAGTTGCCGTACCCGGAGACCTCGCGCAAGTTTCTGGAAAAACGCATCAGCCGCAAAGAGTCGGTGATCTATCTGGCGATGCCCGACGACGAGGACAAAATCCTCGGTTTCTGCCAGCTCTATCCCAGCTTCTCCTCGCTATCGCTCAAGCGCGTATGGATTCTCAACGACATCTACGTCAGCGAAGACGCCCGTCGCCAACTGGTCGCTGATCGCTTGATCCAGACCGCCAAGCAGATGGCCAAGGAAACCAACGCAGTTCGCCTGCGCGTGGCCTCCAGCATCGACAACGTGGTCGGGCACAAGCTCTACGAGTCCATCGGTTTCGTCGAAGACACCGAATTCAAGAACTTCGTATTGCCGATCGAGAGCAACTGATCGCGCCGCAGCGCTAGCACGCCGTTGTGCAGGAGCCAGCTTGCTGGCGATAGCGCTGTCAGGACCGTCGGACCGCGGCATAAATGCCGGGCGCCCCTCACGCGGGCGCCCAGCATGGCGCTGTTGCGCTGAGATGGATTCCCCCGCCGGTTAACCCTGCAGACTCAACCACAGCCCCAACCCCAGCTGCACCGCCAGCACACCCAATAGCGCCCATTGCCAGTGCTGCCGGCCATGTGCGCGCATGGGCGAATCGTCGTGGGCCATGGGCTGTTGCAGCGCCAGCTGGAATTCCGAAAGCGCGGCGAAACGCGCCTGGGGCTGCGGCGCCAGGGCGCGGGCCAGCACGCCATCCCAACCAGCCGGCACGCTGCGGCTGGCATTGCCGAGCGGCACATAGCGGCATGGCCAAGCGGATTCCGCACGGGCCACCTCCGGCCACTGACCACAAAGCAACCAATACATCAGCGCCGCCAGGGCGAACTGATCGGCGCGGCCATCCACCGCTGCGCCGCTACGCAACTCCGGCGCCAGCATCAGCGCGCCTTCCGGCAAGGCTTGGCGCGGCACGCCGGGCAACAGCGCCGCGTACTCCGGCAAAAACAGCAGGCGCCGGTTGTCGTCGATCAGGATATTGCCCGGATCCAGCCACAAGCCCTGCATGCCGCGGCGCTGCAAGGCGCGCACCGCGACTATCAACTGTTCGAGCAGGAGCAACAGCGTTTGCCCGTCCACCGAGCCCTGACTGGCGAACCATTCGGGCAGGCTACGCATAACGCCAGCTGGCGGCTCGAACACGATAAAGGCATGCCGACGCGGCCGGTGCGACGACATCAGCTGCGGCAAATTCGCCACCGAGCTGCGGCGCAAGGCCCATTCGTACTGGCGGAACACCTCATCGACCGGCCCCTGAGCCAGCAACAGCAAGGCCTCCCTGGCATGCTCGTCGCGCGCCCGGAACAATCGCCCCGGGGGACCGAACGGGCAGGCTTCGAGCAGCGTCCAGCCATCGATGCAGCCACCCGCCTGGGCCTGCTGCCGCGGCCACGGCGCTGCCGAGGGCTCGGGCTGCGGCTCGGCGGTCGCCCCGGCGAGCATCAACACGGCCGCACTGGGCGCCTTGAGCAACGGCGCCAGCACCTCTTGCAAGCGCGCCACCTCCAGGTTCTGACAGGCGCTGCGAAACGCCTGCAGATCAGCCACGCTGAGCAATGCCTGCGGCGCCAGCAATAATGGCTGCCCAGCACTCAGCGGCAGGCTGTGCTGCACCAGCGCCAGCTCCGCCTGCATGCCCAGTTGCATACCTTCGCGCCCGTCCAGGCTCTGCAGGCTGCCCGCCTGGTAGCGCAGCAGGCCGATGGCGCCGGCCTGGAGAAAGTGCGCTTCGTCGTCCTGCAACAGCAACAAGCCCGCATCGAGTTCGGCAATATGCCGGCCGCGCTGCCGTTGACGAAACAATTGCTGATTGAGTGCGGCCAATGCCTGACGCCCCGCCTGCGCCTCGCTCCAACCACGCGGGGTGCCGCTGTAGTCGGCGAACAGCGCATCGAGGTAGCGCTCCAGGCATTGCACCGCATCGGTGCATTCACGGGCCCAGAGCAACGCCACGAGCAACACCGGCGGGCGTCCTTCACGGCCGGCGAACCACATTGCCTGGGCCCGCGCGGCCTGGTTTGGTAGATCCATCCCGTGCCCCAACGCCAGCCTCATCGCGGAATGATCCATGGGTTCTATCGACATCGGGCGACCCTCCTCTACGGCACTGCAAGCCCCGCTGCAGACTTTGTGCCGGATCGCCGAGCAGCCCGATCACCCGACCTGCGACTTGCCGCCCACCGCCACGCCGCTTAAGGTGAGCCACCGCACAACAGGTCCGAACAGCATGTGGTCTTTGCGCGCCTGGCGCCGCCAGCGCATCCTCGCCCGCCACCCGATCAGTACCAGCGATTGGGCTACTCTCGATCAACGCCTGCCGATCATCGCCGGCCTCAACGCCGCCGAACGGCAACGCCTGGGCGAGCGCGCGGTGCTGTTCCTGCATGCCAAACACCTCACAGCATTGCCCGGGGTGACCCTGGACGCGGACGCGCGCCTGCTGCTGGCCGTGCAAGCCCAATTGCCGCTGCTGCACCTCGACGAGCTGAACTGGTACCAGGGCTTTCATGAAATCGTCCTCTACCCCGACGACTTCGTCAGCCCGCAGCGCCATCGCGACGCCAGCGGCGTGGTACATGAGTGGGACGCCGAACACAGCGGCGAGGCCTGGCAGCAGGGGCCGGTGATTCTCGCCTGGCCGGGCGTCGAGGCCAGCGGCGACTGGGACGGCTACAACTTGGTGATCCACGAAATGGCGCATAAGCTGGACATGCTCAACGGCGCTGCCAACGGTCTGCCGCCCCTGCACGGCAATATGCGCATCGACCAGTGGGCCAGCGCCATGCAAAGCGCCTACGACCAGATGAACCAACAACTGGACGCCGACCCGGACGCAGAAACGGCCATCGACCCCTACGCCGCCGAAGACCCGGCCGAATTCTTCGCCGTGACCAGCGAATACTTCTTCAGCGCGCCCGATCTGTTGGCCGCCGCCTTCCCCGAGGTCTACGCGCAGTTGCAGTTGTTCTATCGTCAGGACCCGTTGGCGCGCCTGCAAAGCCTACAAGCACTGCATACGCATTAGTCCGAAAAACCCGACAGGCACGACCAAAGGCTAGGTATCTCGGCATGGTAACGGTTACGGAATATGCCTATAATCGCGCCACTTTTTTTGGCCCATCCCTGGGAGTCACCCCATGAGCTACAGCAAGGTTCCAGCAGGTAAAGACCTGCCGAACGACATCTACGTCGCCATCGAGATCCCGGCCAACCACGCGCCGA
>CAMPJN010000355.1 GCA_946886875.1 uncultured Pseudomonas sp. | reverse complement strand
CCCATGGCGCCGCCTTCGTATTCCTGCTGGACGTGGATAACCGCGAAGGACGCACCTGGGACCCATTCGGCGTTATCGAAGACATCGCCACCGGCAGCGCCGCCGGCCCGGTAGCGGCCTTCCTAGTGGAACACGGCCTGCATCGCCGCGCCGAGCCTTTCAGCCTCAATCAGGGACGCTTCCTCGGCCGCCCCAGCCGCTTGGATGTCTGCGTCGGCAGCGACGGCCGGATCAGCGTGGGCGGCAACGTGCAACTGCTTGCACGCGCCGAGCTACAGGTGGATCCTCGGGAGCTGGCCTGACAGCCGGGCCGACGGAACACTGAACGGCGGCAACGGATGAAAGGGGCGGGAGATGCGCTGGAAACGGGCAAGACGTAGCGACAATGTGCTGGATGCGCGCGGCAGCGGTCGCCGTATGGGCATCGGCGGCAAGGGCCTGAGCCTTGGCGGCATCGCCGTGGTTGTGGTCGTCGGTCTGCTGATGGGCCAGGACCCGCTGCAGATACTCGGCCAATTGGCCGGACAGGCCACCCAGAGCCAGCCCGGGCCAGCCCAGGGCGCGGCGCCGCCGGCCAATGATCAGCAGTCGGAGTTCGTCCGCGCCGTCCTCGGCGACACCGAAGACACCTGGCGTGAGATCTTCCAGGACGGCCAACGGCAGTATCAGGATCCAACCCTGGTGCTGTTTCGGGACGGCGTGAACTCAGCCTGTGGCTTTGCCAACTCAGCGGTCGGCCCCTTCTACTGCCCGGGCGATCAGCGGGTGTACATCGACTTGGCGTTTTTCCGCGAGCTGGAGCAGCGCTTCGGCGCCGCGGGCGATTTTGCCCAGGCCTACGTGATTGCCCATGAGATCGGCCACCATGTGCAGACCCTGCTCGGCGTCTCGGCCAAGGTCAACGCGGCGCGCCAGCGCGGCGAGAAGATGGAAGGCGATAACGGTCTGCTGGTGCGCCAGGAGTTGCAGGCCGATTGCCTGGCGGGCATCTGGGCGCACCATGCCCAGCGCCGCCTTGACTGGCTGGAGCCGGGCGATCTGGAAGAAGCGCTGAACGCCGCCAACGCCATCGGCGACGATCGCTTGCAGAAGCAGAGCCGCGGCCAGGTGGTGCCGGATTCCTTTACCCATGGCACTTCGGCGCAACGGGTGCGCTGGTTCAAGCTGGGTTTCGAACAGGGCAACCTGGGCCGTTGCGATACATTCCAAAGCGCACGCCTGTAACGGCCGCGGCTGCAGAATGCAAATGGCCCGGACGAGTCCGGGCCATGATTTGATAGCCTGATTGCTTGGTAGCTGAAGCGCTACTGCGCCCAGGGCGGCGGCGGTTCTTCACCCTTGGGTTCGTCTTCGGCGTTGAGCAAGGCCTGGCGCCGCGCTTCGTCGGCCAGGGCGGCCTTGATCTCGCGCATCACCGCATCGATATCGGCGCTTTCTTCCGGGTCGTCGAATTCACCGGTCAGCGGGCTGTCCGGGGTCAGCTCGCCTTCCTCGTAAAGCGCCCACATTTCCTTAGCGTATTTGGTGAATTTCAGCTCGGGGGCGAACTGACCGAAGTAGGCAGCCATATTGCCGACATCACGTTCGAGCATCTTGAACGCATGGTTGTTGCCGGCAGCATCCACCGCCTGGGGCAGATCGATAACCACCGGGCCTTCCGGGCCGAGCAGCACGTTGAATTCCGACAAGTCGCCATGCACCAGGCCGGCGCAGAGCATCTTCACCACTTCATGGACCATAAAGGCGTGGAACTCACGGGCATCGTCCGGGTGCAGGTCGACATCGTTGAGGCGCGGCGCAACACCGCCTTCGCCATCGTCGACCAGTTCCATCAGCAATACGCCTTCGAGGAAGTCATAGGGTTTGGGCACCCTGACGCCCGCCGCGGCCAAGCGGAACAGCGCGGCCACTTCGGCATTCTGCCAGGCGTCTTCCTGGCCCTTGCGGCCGTACTTCGAGCCCTTGGCCATGGCCCGGGCGTCGCGGCTGTTGCGCACCTTGCGGCCTTCCTGATACTCGGCGGCCTGGCGGAAGCTGCGTTTGTTGGCCTCTTTATAAACCTTGGCGCAACGCAGCTCGTCGCCACAGCGCACCACGTATACAGCGGCCTCTTTACCACTCATCAACGGGCGTATCACCTCGTCGACCAGACCAGCCTCGACCAGGGGTTCAATGCGTTTTGGCGTCTTCATCAGCTTTAATCAGGGGTCCTGTGTTGCCCACTCGCGTATCCCGCCCGTTATACGGCAATCTTCCCGCAGCGCCCACCCTCTGACCTCAGGATCGCCCAAAGTCGACGAAAATATCGACGCATTGCGGTTGTTTTTCAGCCCTGCCCGGTTTGCTCTGGGTCGGAAACAGCAGGGCCTACAGAGCCACCATGAAACCAAAGCGACTGCAGCGCTGTCTGTTGTGTGGCGCTGATCCTCAGCGGCACGGATGTTCGATTCAATTGTCCGATTGAGGCCGCAGGTCTCATCAGGAGGGACTGAGATGGAAGCGCTGACAAAACAGGCCCGCCCTGGCGGGGGCGCTATCGACTGGATAGCGCGCCAGGAGACACCGCACTATCGCCAGTCGCCCATCGGCAAAGCGCCCCCGGCGCACCCCACAAAAGCCGTGCTCCCTGCCCTGGCAGCAAGACGCCATGCGCACGCCGACCGCCGTTACGGCATAACCGCGCCCTATATCGAGTCCTGCCATATCGCCACCGATACCCCGGCGCTGTATATCGCGCGCCTGTGCCAGCAATTCGAGCACAAGCTTGCGGTCAGCTACGACCCGCAACAGGGGCGCATCGCGTTCGACTTCGGCCTAGCGCTGCTGCATGCCGATAGCAGCGGCCTGCATATGGTCACGCTGAGCCACGCGCAGAAGGATCTGGACAAGCTCAAGCACATGATCGGCAGCCATTTCGAGCGCTTCGTCTGGCAAGCACCATTGCATCTCGACTGGCAATAATCGGCGTGCAGCCCCTGCGGGGCGAAAAGAGTTCGGAAGCGTAAATCGGATTGGCCTGATCGCTGTAAGCGTCGACAATTGGCTCACACCCCATCCGGAGCCATGCCATGTTCGATCCCGATCTTTACTGGCAAGCCGTGTGCGATCGCGACGGCGCATACGATGGTCGCTTTATCTTCGCCGTGCGTTCGACCGGCATCTACTGCCGGCCAAGCTGCCCCGCGCGTCGGCCGTTGCGCAGCAATGTCAGCTTTCACGCCACTGCGGCAGCTGCCGAACAAGCCGGTTTTCGCCCGTGCCGCAGGTGCTCGCCGCAAGGCGCGAGCCCGGCGGAGCAGCTCGACGCACTGGTTACCGCCGCCTGCCGCCTGCTCGATAGCGCCGATAAACCGCTAACCCTGGAACAACTGGCCGCACGCATTGGTCTGTCCGCCTCGCACCTGGCGCGCGCCTTCAAGGCTCGCACCGGGCTGACACCGAAAGCCTGGGCCAGCGCCCGGCGGCGCGCGCGCCTGGACGCGCAACTGGCGCAAGGCGACAGCGTGCTGGATGCGGCCCTGGCCGCCGGCTATTCCGGCACTCGCGCGCTTTACGAGCAGAGCGACGGTTTGAGCCCCGCGCAACGGCGTAAACAGGCGGCGGGCGAAACCCTGCGTTATGCCACCGCCGCCTGCCCACTGGGCAAGGTGCTGCTCGCGACCAGCAGCCAAGGCGTCTGCGCCCTGTTACTGGGCGACAACGACGAGGCCCTGGAGGCGGAATTGCGGCAGCGTTTCGCCGCCGCGCAACGGCTGCGCGACGATATCCAGCTGAGCGATTGGCTGGCCCAGGTGATCGCCCAGATCGAGGAGCCTGCCCGAGCCGCGCAACTGCCATTGGACATTCGCGGCAGCGTGTTCCAGCAACAGGTTTGGCAAGCCTTGCGGCAGATCCCATCCGGCCAGACGCGAAACTATGCCGAACTGGCCGCGCAACTCGGCAGCCATCCGCGCGCCGTGGCCCGAGCCTGCGCCAGCAACCCGCTGGGGTTGTTGATTCCCTGCCATCGGGTGGTCGCCAGTAACGGCAGCCTCAGCGGTTATCGCTGGGGGATCGAGCGCAAAGCGGCATTGCTGGAGCACGAGCGGCAGGCGGGCGAATAGGCATCAGCGATATCCGCATCCAGCCGCGGAGTTGAGGCGCACCGGTGCCAGCTCGGGCAAAAAAAGAGCGGCACCGCCATAGGCGGGCCGCTCTAAATCACGGAGTTGCATACAATCGCTGCCGCACAAAGCAGGCGACAGCACCTATTGGATAAGTGCGCCCGCGTTGCAGTCACATCCGCCCACCCCAGGCCGGCAAAGCCCTTCTCGGTCGAGTAACCCAGGCGCTTGCAGTTGCTGGCTTGATACCAGGCCGGCAAAGCCCGAAGCTATGGGCCTGCCTGGAGCGCTTTCCAGGAAACTCCCGTAACCCGGCAACCGTACAGGCC
>CAMPJN010000354.1 GCA_946886875.1 uncultured Pseudomonas sp. | reverse complement strand
TGCAATAGGCGATACAGGTTTCGGCGTATTGGGTACCCGGCTGGGTGATAAACACACGGATGCCGATACCCGGAGTGTTCTGCTTGCCCAGCAAGTCAGCCAGATAATCGTGGGCAGCGTCGGTAATGGTAATGGTGCTCATGGCAACTCCTCGCAAACATGGGCGCAGTGTACGCCACTCGGCGATGACCGGCAAAGTCCGAGTGATTTAGTAGGACAAGAAACGGACAAGCAGCTGCCTGCCTGAACAACTCACATAAAATTCATAGGTTCTGATAGCGGTTCATATCCAACACGCCCGCCTCGACCGGTTCGGTTTCGCCAATATGGGCGGAAAGGTCGTGGAAATAACGCCAGAACTCGGGATGGGTGCGTCTGATCCCCCAACGCTCGACTATCGATTCGAACGCCGTGCTGCTCTGCGCCTGTTGCATGGCCCCGACCCACTCCTCCACTTCATCGGCCTTGAGGCTGAAAATAAAGTTCGGATAGCTGCTGAGCACACCTGGATAGACGGTCAGGGTGTCCAGTTTCGGCGTATAGCGCAGGTGCTCGCCCAGCATAAAGGCCACGTTGCTGTGGGCGCGGTTGCGCAGCAGGCTGTAGACCTCACGCGTACCATCGGCCAGCTCGACGCGCAGCATTGTGGCTTCGGGCATTTGCACAATCGCCTTGAGCTGCCCCGCGGTTTTGCCGGTCAGGCGGCTCAGCGCTTGTTCGGCGCGCTGCAGGTCGGCGGTCAACCCAGGGCGATGGCAATGCACGCCTACGCAGCGGTTGATCGGGTCCGGCCTGGCGTTGAGGCTGCCATAACGCTCAATCAGGGTTTCGGCGAACAGTCGCTTGGGATCCGCACCGGGTAGAGTCAAGGCGCTAGGGCTCTCGCTGTCTATACCCTGGTAATCCAGCCATAGGCGCAGTTTGCCGCTGTGCCGATACCAGTCGTCGAGGTAACCCTCGCGCGCTGGCGCTGGCATCAAGCGCAGAAAGTTGACCTCGGCGCCGTTACGGATCAAATCGAAATACAGCCGCGTCTGCGCTTGATGGGAGACGTTGCCGAACACGTCGAAATTCACCACCAGCTGGTAATAGGCGCGTTCCAGTAACGGGAAGTCCATCCACCAGAGCGTCTGCGGTATCTCGCCGACCAGGCCTTTGCGCACCGAAGCGCTGTCGTGTTGGCGAAATACCGACAGCAATGCATTGTCGTTGCCCGCCCATATATGCGACCAACTGGGCGCTGGTGCCTTGGCGTAGCTGTTCATGCGCAATGCTTCGTAGCGGTTACGCTTTTTCCGGTAGCTGTTCCAGATGCCGAGCAAGTCGCCGATGTCGTCGAGCTGGCCCGGCATTTCCAGTAATGGCGCGGCCTTGGCGCGGCAGCCGGCGCTCTTGAGATAGAGATCGTGCTGAGGGTCCTGGAAGACCAACCAGAAATTATCGCGAATTACGTCGGTGGCAATCTGACCGCGGCATACCGGGCCACGAATAAAGGTGCGGACGAAATACTCGGCGTCGTCCAGCATGAACTGGTAACGCGCCTCGGCAGGAATAGCCGCGAAAGTCTCGAACGGATTGGCACTGCGCTTGGGGCCATAACCAGGCACCGCATCCGCCTGCCAGTCACTGGCGAAGAACAGCTCTTGCACCCGCGCCAGCTTCTTATCGCTCAGGTGGTAGGTGATATGGGTCTTGTGCACGATCACGCCCTGCACAGGCGCCAGGCGATAGTAAAAAACGCTACCGGGGTCATCGTTGGAACGGCGCGTGGCGATCGGATCGACCGGCTGGCCACTCGGCGTGCGCGAGCGCAGCACCTGGAAGAAATGCCCGGGCTCGCCGCCCTGAAAATACATATGGGCAAGAAACAGATGCTCATACAGCCAACGCGCCACCAGACTTTCCCGGGAACCGGGAGCGTTGAGCAACTGCTCCCAGGCGGCTATTTGCCGGGCTTCGACCGCACTGGCTCGCAGCGGCTGCTGATCCAGCGGCGCGCCCTGCTCCAGCCAGTTTTGCAGGGTCCGATAATCCGCCTCACTGAGCCCGGTCACGGCGAATGGCATTCCGGCCCGCGGATTCTCTCTGGCGAAGGTCGCGAACTCATCCGGCAGCGGACATTGATTCTCCCGGGCAATACCGATATCCAGCCCAGCTGGCAGCTTGGCGTTGGCTTTTAACGGTTCGTTGTGCCCCAGCTCAAGCATCCGCGCCAGCAGCGCCGCCTGGCTACCCTGCCGATCGAGCACCGAAAAGAACTCTTTACGTCGCCAGGCGTCGACGCCATGGGCATCGAGATACAGGCGGGTACTGGCCTGCGCCTTGATCCGCGTCCCCGAATACACCGGCAACTTGTTAGCGCCGCGCTCGACGCCTTCGGCGCTGCCCAGATTGAGCTGGCAAGGCGCGTCGTAACAGGCGTGGCAAGCCACGCAATGGCGGGTGAAGATCGGCTGTACGTCCGCGCTGTAGGAGATCGACTGCGCCGCCGACAGTGGGCCGATGAACAACCAGCACGCGATAAATAGCAGACGACCCGACATGCTGGTTCCCTGAAAAGACGGCGGCGGCGATTCTAGCTGTGCTGTGGGGTCTTTGACCAATGCGCCAACATGAACCGTTTTCATGTAAAACAGCGAGCGCTGCAAAAGTGTGCAGCTTTGTTATCATCGTGCACCCATTGTTTCAGCTTTGCTCAGGTAGTTTCGCCCATGTCCCTGTCCGACCGCAGCGCCCGTCTCCACGCTCTTCAGCAAGCCCTGAAGGAACGCATCCTGATTCTCGACGGCGGCATGGGCACCATGATCCAGAGCTACAAGCTGGAGGAACAAGACTACCGCGGTACGCGTTTCGCCGACTGGCCCAGCGATGTGAAGGGCAACAACGACCTGCTGATTCTCAGCCGCCCGGACGTGATCGGTGCCATCGAGAAGGCCTACCTGGATGCCGGTGCCGACATTCTCGAAACCAACACCTTCAACGCCACCCAGGTATCCCAGGCCGATTACGGCATGGAAGCACTGGTCTATGAGCTGAACGTCGAAGGCGCGCGCCTGGCGCGTCGGGTCGCCGACGCCAAGACCCTGGAAACCCCGGATCGCCCGCGCTTCGTCGCCGGCGTCCTCGGCCCGACCAGCCGCACCTGCTCGCTGTCGCCGGACGTGAACAACCCCGGTTATCGCAACGTCACCTTCGACGAACTGGTGGTGAACTACAGCGAAGCCACCCGCGGCCTGATCGAAGGCGGCGCGGACCTGATCCTGATCGAAACCATCTTCGACACCCTCAATGCCAAGGCGGCGATCTTCGCCGTGCAGCAGGTGTTCGAAGAAGATGGCGTCGAGCTGCCGATCATGATCTCCGGCACCATCACCGACGCCTCCGGTCGCACCCTGTCAGGACAGACCACCGAGGCGTTCTGGAATTCGGTGCGCCATGCCAAGCCGATTTCCGTGGGCCTGAACTGCGCCCTCGGCGCCAAGGACCTGCGTCCGTATCTGGAAGAGTTGGCCAACAAAGCCGACACCCATGTTTCCGCGCACCCCAACGCCGGCCTGCCGAACGCCTTCGGCGAATACGACGAAACTCCGGCGGAAACCGCGGCGGTGATCGAAGAATTCGCCCAAAGCGGCTTCCTCAATATCGTTGGCGGCTGCTGCGGCACCACCCCTGCGCATATCCAGGCGATTGCCGAAGCGGTGAGCAAGTACCCACCGCGAGCCATTCCGGATATCCCCAAGGCTTGCCGCCTGTCCGGCCTGGAGCCGTTCACCATCGACCGCAATTCGCTGTTTATCAACGTCGGCGAACGCACCAATATCACCGGCTCAGCCAAATTCGCCCGACTGATCCGCGAAGATAATTACACCGAGGCCCTGGAAGTCGCCCTGCAGCAGGTGGAAGCCGGCGCCCAGGTAATCGACATCAACATGGACGAGGGCATGCTCGATTCGCAGAAGGCCATGGTCACCTTCTTGAATCTGATCGCCGGCGAGCCGGATATCTCGCGCGTGCCGATCATGATCGACTCCTCCAAGTGGGAAGTGATCGAAGCCGGCCTCAAGTGCATCCAGGGCAAAGGCATCGTCAACTCGATCTCGATGAAGGAAGGCGTCGAGCAGTTCAAGCATCACGCCCGCCTGTGCAAGCGCTACGGCGCCGCCGTGGTGGTGATGGCCTTCGACGAAGCCGGCCAGGCCGACACTGCCGCGCGCAAACGCGAAATCTGCAAGCGCAGCTATGACATCCTGGTCGACGAAGTCGGCTTCCCGCCGGAAGACATCATCTTCGACCCGAACATCTTCGCCATCGCCACCGGTATCGAGGAACACAACAACTACGCGGTCGACTTTATCGAGGCCTGCGCCTACATCCGCGATCACCTGCCCCATGCCCTGACCTCGGGCGGCGTGTCCAACGTGTCGTTCTCGTTCCGCGGCAACAACCCGGT
>CAMPJN010000353.1 GCA_946886875.1 uncultured Pseudomonas sp. | reverse complement strand
ATTCATGCGAAAGCCCCTTACTGGTGCGCAGGAAAAAGATGCCGCTCAATTGTTCGGCTTCTCCTGCCAATTGCCGCCCAATGCAGTGCAGTTCTTGCTGGCTTGTTCCTGCTCCTCGACGTTATAAAAATAAGTGACCATCTTGGCGCCGTCGGGAATGGCCATAGGCGTGCCCGCACTAATGTCGCTGATGGCTTTGTGGTTACGTAGCGCCGCTTGCGTGAGGGTGGACGTGCAACTAGCCAAGTAATCAGAAGGGCAGTTGTCGACCAATTTTTTATCGTAGTCATACATGCCGACGTCATCGTCCTGGCTGCATGACCATTTGATCGCACCTTCCTCGATACCTTCATAGGCGTAACAACTTTGCGTTACCACTGCGGGTATTTTCTGGCTGAGTGAGCGGGTGGAAACCTGGCAGGAAGCCGCCAATGCCGCTGTAACGTTAAGGCTGCCGAATATCAGGAATAGAACTGCGAATATTCTGATCATTGTCGTTTCGCTCCTCTGACTTGCCGCTTTCAATGGTGATGTATGGCCTGGCTTCGTAGGGTGCGCCGTGCGCACCAGTACCAACGCCATTACGGATACCCGTGCCTGGTGCGCATGGCGCACCCTACCGATTGCGGTCTTCAGGCGACCCGCCAGGGTTATTCGCTCTGAAAGGGCGTTTTCGCCAGTGTTTCGGGTTTGACCAAAGCCTTGTCCGGCTCGGTCTCGCCCGTGAGTAGTTGGCGCTGTGACGGCGCCGGTGTGGCGTCGGCATAGAGCCAGCGGTAAAGGCTGGCAGCGCCCAACAGAATGTCGATTGCGCCAAGTGCGCCTCTGCGATTGATCCCTTGGCGAATCAACAGCAGGCCTGCGCCCACTGTGAGCAAGGAGTCGAGCGCGGATGCGGCCCGTTTCGGGTCGTCGGGCATGGACTGAACTCCCATCTCAGGACGCATTTTTCAAAGCGTCGACAAGCTCTTGCTTGTTCATGGTCGAACGCCCGCGGATGCGCTTGTTGCGCGCCAACTGCAGCAGGTCTTGCTTGCTATGGGAGGCCAGAGCGGAAGCGTCGTCCGATTGACGGCTGGCTGCCGCGCGTTCGGCCGAGTGGTGGCGGGCTTGCGCCTTGGCCTGCTCCGGCTTGTTGTGGCCGGAACCGCCCGGACGCTCGCCGCCGCCGGATTGTTTGTTGACGGTTGCCCAGGCGCGGGCTTCCGCCTCCTTGGCGGGGACACCTTTATCCTTGTAACTGTTCTCGATCTCGGCGGCTTTGCGCTTTTGCTTGTCGGTGTATTTGGCTTTGCTTCCCTGAGGCATGACATGTCTCCTCATCGATAGGCTATTGATTTTTGGAAGGTCGCCTGACTCAGGGAGTTCAGCTTTCCTGACCAGCGGTGTCGCCACAGGCGAATCACAAGGGCCTACCAGAAACCGGCGGGGTGACGCTGCAGCAAGTGCGGCAGGGAAAGCGCGAACGCCTTGCTGAACAAGGTCGCCAGATGGGTATCGATGACCTTTTGATTGATCGACGGCAGTAGGCCGACCTGACGGCGGGTCAGCGCGTTGTCGGCATAGAATTCGCGGTGAATCAAGGCGTGGGTCGCCATATCGCCGATGATGCTGTAACTGCTATAGCCCTCATCGCCTGGGTGCTTGGCGTTCAGGCTGATGCGCGGCTCGTCGCGATTATCGATAGCCTGCTCGACCACCGCTTCGATACCGCTTGCCTGGGCGTGGCGCGCGGTTTCTTCGAAAATCGGCAGCGCGCATTCACGCAATGCCACCTGTAATTGCTGGAAAAACGCACTGTCGCATTCCGCCTGGCTGCCGGCGGTCTGCTCGTGCTCCATCGATTCATCCGCAGGTCGATGGTTGTTCCGATTCATATCCTTCTCCTGGCTGATTTACAGCGATTGGCTGTTGGACACTGAGGCTCGGGAAACTATCGATAAACAATTCAAACAAGCTGAATGAACAAGGTGGAGCAGGGCAGCCAGCATCTGCGCAAGGCTGGCTCGGCTTGGTTTAGACAGCTTATAGGGGCGGTACTTGATGCGTTCTCCGCCATTCGGCGCGGATAAAATCACTAAAACCTCTAATCCCAACGGCAGTCGAAATTCACATGGCACGGGTAATTGGAGGTGCTGTATGACATTTCTATGCCTGATTGGCGGTTGCAACTGGGCTGCCGAAACACGTGAGCATATGGGTAATGAGACGGTGCGTTGTCTGTGCTGCAGCCGATGCGGCGCCCATCGTTATCTTTTCGATCGTTTAAGCAGCAGCGCAATGAGCAACAGCGCAGCCACGTTGCTTGGCAATGGAGGATGAGTGCCTGGCAGACTATCCAGGTCACCGTACTCAGCGAGTTCTCCGACCTTATCGAGCTCGAACACACGACGCGGGTGTGCATTCGTCTATTGCTCGCGGCGATTTTGGGCGGTTTGTTGGGTTACGAGCGCGAAACCCAGGGCAAAGCCGCCGGCTTGCGCACCCATATGCTGGTGGCGATCGGCTCCGCATTGTTCGTCCTGGTGCCTGAACTCGACGGCGCCGAGTACGACGCGCTGAGTCGGGTGATTCAAGGCATAGTCACTGGCATCGGCTTTCTCGGCGCAGGGACCATTCTCAAAGGCCGGCGCGAGACCGAGGTGCAAGGCTTGACCACCGCAGCGGGCATCTGGCTGACCTCCGCCATCGGTATAACCGTCGGCTTGGGCCATGAAGCCACAGCGGTACTGGGCACTTTATTGGCATTGTTCGTTCTCAATTTTGTGCCCCATGTGATCGATCGCTTGCAGGCCCGGAAACAACCACCTCCTTGATCGAAGCGGCCCATATGAAGGGCACCTTGCCATTGCGATGCAGTTGGTCTGCAAGGAGTCTTGCTTATGTTCAAAGAGTTCAAGCACTACACCGCCTGGACGGACGCGATGAAGAGCGAACGGGGCTATGTCGGTCTGATCGAGTATCAACCCAAGTGTCCCGGTGCGACCGTACAGGTGCTCTGGGTGATTTCGCCGAGCTACCTGTGCGCCACTGATGCGGAAACCGCAGCGGATCGGATGCTCAAGGAAATCTGCGATATCAGCCTCGTCGGCCGGGTCATCTACAGCGACGGCATCATGCTTTGAGCCGCGCCCCAGGGCACAGCAGTCAGGAGGGTAAAACGGCAATGGCACGAGCATTGTGGAAAGGCGCCATCAGTTTCGGCCTGGTGCATATTCCCGTGGCGCTGGTTTCAGCGACCAGCGCCCAGGGCATCGACTTCGATTGGCTGGACCGACGCAGCATGCAGCCGGTCGGCTACAAGCGGGTCAATAAGGTCAGCGGCGAAGAGGTCGGCAAGGAAGATATCGTCAAAGGCGTGGAGATCGAAAAAGGCCGCTACGTGGTCATCAGCGAAGAAGAGATTCGCGCGGCCCACCCGAAGTCGACCCAGACCATCGACATCTTCGCCTTCGTCGAACGCGCGCAGATCCCGCTTACCCATTTCGACAAGCCCTATTACCTGGCGCCCGACAAGCATGGCGAGAAGGTCTACGCCTTGCTCCGCGAAACCCTGCGTAGAACCGACAAAGTGGCTTTGGCCCGGGTGGTATTGCACAGCAAACAGCACCTGGCGGCTTTGATGCCGCTGGAGGCTGCGATGGTCCTGGTGATGTTGCGCTGGCCGGCTGAAGTGCGCGATCTGGACAGCCTGGAGTTGAGTGCCAAGGTCAGCGATGTCGAACTTGCCAAGAGCGAACTGGCCATGGCCAAGCGCCTGGTCGAAGACATGGTCGCGCCTTGGCAGCCGGAGCAATATCAGGACACCTTCACGGAGAAGATCATGCAGCTGGTCGATGAGAAGGCGCGCAAAGGCAAGATCGAAGACATCGAGGCCCCGGCCGATGAGCAGGAACGCAGCAGCGCCGACATCTACGATCTGACCGAATTGCTCAAACGCAGCCTCAGCGGCGGCGCCAAGGGCCAGGCCGCGGCGACCGATGCCGACGCGTCGGCCAAGCCCGGTAAGGCTCCACGCAAGAAGGCGGCGAAATCCGCCAGCCGCTGAATGTCTCGAACCAAACCCGCGGGAGGATTTCCCCCATGGCTGAGCCATCGAGCGAATACAGCCGTAAACGCAACTTTCAGATCACCACTGAGCCGCCCGTACGCCCCGCGCGGGGCAGGAACAACCCCGCCGAGTCCGTGCGCTTCGTCGTGCAACAGCATGCCGCGCGCAACCTGCATTACGACTTTCGCCTGGAACTCGACGGCACCCTGAAGAGCTGGGCGGTGCCCAAAGGCCCAAGCCTGGACCCCAAGGACAAGCGCCTGGCGGTACAAGTCGAGGATCACCCGCTGGACTATGCCGGTTTCGAAGGCCAGATCCCCGAGGGTCAATATGGTGCGGGCCAAGTGATTGTCTGGGACCAGGGCATCTGGCAACCCCATGGCGATGCTGAAAAGGCCTATCG
>CAMPJN010000352.1 GCA_946886875.1 uncultured Pseudomonas sp. | reverse complement strand
GTAGCCTGGGTTGAGCACAGCGATACCCGGGGCACCCTTTCCCGGGTGTCGCTTCGCTCGACCCGGGCTACGGATTACTGATCGTTCCTCACGCTCCAGCGTGGGAATGCAGTTGGCGACGCTCCGCGTCGCAGGGGCGCAGAGAGTACCGGGATGACAAAGCCTGCTAGTGCTTATCTGGGCTATTCAAGGGCGGATTATCTGTTGAGGTCGAGCAGCCCCAAATCGAGATAGCCGGCCACTGCCGCTGGCGTGGCTTCGGCCAGGCGCGGCAGGTAGCCCAGGCAGGGCGCCGGCAGACGTTCGGCCAGGGTCGCCAGGTTGTCTTCCAGGCGCGAGGTCTGTGGGTCGACCAGATTGGCCACCCAGCCGGCCAACACCAGGCCGTCGCGGAGAATCGCCTCGGCGCTCAGCAGTGCCTGATTGATGCACCCCAGGCGCACGCCGACCACCAGAATCACTGGCAGACCCAGCGTGATCGCCAGATCGGACAACGTCGCCTGCCCGGCCAGCGGCACCCGCCAACCGCCGGCCCCCTCGACCAGGGTGAAGTCCGCGCGCTTATCCAGAATCGCCTGCACCGGGCCGCGCAACGCCTGCACATCCAGCAATACGCCGGCTTCGCGGGCGGCCAGATGGGGGGCGATGGCCGGCTCGAAGGCCAGCGGATTGACCTCCTCGTAGCGCAGCGCCAGGGTGCATTCGCCGAGCAGAGCCAGGGCGTCGTCGTTGCGCAAACCCTCGGCGGTACGCTGGCAACCCGAGGCCACCGGCTTGGCCGCGGCGGTGGACAGCCCAGCGATGCGCGCGGCGTGCAGCAGGCCGGCCGCAACCGTGGTCTTGCCGATCTCAGTATCGGTGCCGGTAACGAAATAGGCTCGATTCATAGCGACCCACTCTGCTCGGCTGGTCTTGCCGGCTTTCCACCGACAATCTGGGTATCGGTGCCGGTGACGAAATAGGCCGCGGTCATGCTTGGTACTCCTTGCGCAGCACGCCGTACACCACTTGATAGGTCGCCGGCAGCCCTTGTGGCTGACGGAACTGCTCGTAAGCGGCGAGCAATGCGAGCATGCGCGCGCGCCCGGTCAGACCGCCGGGTCGACCGGGATTGAGGTTGTGGGCGCCCAAGGCTTTTAGCTCATGGGTAAGGCTGCGTAGATCCGGGTAATGCAGTACCTGCGGGCGGTTTTGCAGGCTCAGCACCTGCAGGCCGCTGGCGGCGCACAGCCCTTGATAGTCCTCGAAACGGCGGAAGCGGTTGACGTGGACGAAGCCGTCGACGGCCTGCCAGCTGTCGCGCAACTCTTGCAGGGTACCGGCGCACAGGCTGCTGAACGCCAGCACGCCGCCCGGCCGCAGCACCCGCAGGGCTTCACTCAATACCGCGGCGAAGTCCGCGCACCATTGCAGCGCCAGGCTGGAGAACAGCAAATCGCAGGATTCATCGCGCAGCGGCAGGCGCTCGGCATCGCCGGCGACGAAATGCCGCGCGCCCGCCAGCGGCTGGGCATGGCGCAGCATGCCTTCGGCGATATCCACAGCCACGCCTTCGGCGCTGGCGAACCGCTGGCCGAGGGCACGACTGAAGTAACCGGTGCCGCAGCCCAGATCCAGCCAGCGCGCAGGGTCACAGGCCTCGGGCAGACGCGCCAATAGCTCATGGCCCACCGCCCGCTGCAATGCGGCGACGCTGTCGTAGCTTTCGGCGGCGCGGGAAAACGAGGCGGCGACCTGGCGCTTATCCGGCAGGCCGCCCATCAATGCATCAGTCATCGCCAGCCTCGTGCAGAAACGCCTGAATCGCCGCGGCCAATTCGTGGGGGCGCTCGAGGGCGAAGGCGTGACTGGCGTTGTCGACCAGGCCGATTTCGACATCCGGCAGCAGCGCCAGCAGGGCTTGGGCCGCCTCGGCCGGAACCAACGCATCCTGACCGGCGAACAGGTGCAGTTGCGGGCCGACAAAGGCTTGCAATGCTGCACGGGTATCCAACGCCGCCAACAGATCCAGACCGGCCAGCAGCTGCGTCGGCGCATTGGCCGGCGCGGCCGCCTGCAACTGCCGCGACAGCCCGCGCGGGTCGCTCGCGCCCTGGGCGCAAAGCAAGGCGAAACGCTTGAGGGTGGCGCGGGCATCGCTGGCGCAACCTTGGCGAAAGGCGGCGAATGTCTCCTCGGCCATGGCGCTGGGCCAATCCGAAGCGGCGACGAAGCGCAGGTTGCTGGCCAAGGTCAGCAGACCGGGGCAATGCTCACCTCGGCGTGCGGCCAGTTCGGCGGCGAGCATACCGCCAAGGGACCAGCCACCGAGCCAGGCGTCTTGCGCCAGGTTGTCGTTCAACTCGTCGAGCCATTCGGCGGGGTCACTGGAACCCAGCAGCGGCAGCGGCTCGATCTCGACATGCAAGCGCGGGGCGAGGCCACGCAAGGCCGCGGCCAAGGGCTCCAGCGGCGCCGTACCCAGGCCCCAGCCGGGCAATAGAATCAGCCGGTCACGCATTGGCGGCATCCGCCTCGGCCGGTAGCAGCGCCCAGCATTCGGCCAAAGCCTCCAGCAGCAACTCCAGCTGCGCCTGGCTATGGGCCGCCGAGAGCGTCACCCGCAAGCGCGCGCTACCCGCCGGCACTGTTGGCGGGCGAATAGCGGTGACCAACAAACCGCGCTCACGCAGCAGCTGCGACAACTGCAGGGCGCGGGCGCTGTCGCCGACCAGGATCGGCTGGATCGGCGTGGCGCTGTCCATCAACTGCAGGCCAATCGCCTGGGCGCCTGCACGGAAGCGCTGGATCAAGGCATTCAGGTGTTCGCGGCGCCAATGTTCGCTGCGCAGCAATTCCAAACTTTTCAGGGTGGCGCAGGCCAGGGCCGGCGGCTGGCTGGTGGTGTAGATATAAGGCCGGGCGAATTGCACCAGGGTCTCGATCAACTCTTCGCTGCCGGCGACAAAGGCGCCGGCGGTGCCGAACGCTTTGCCCAGGGTGCCGACCAGCACCTGCACATCATCCATGCCCAGGCCGAAGTGCTCGACGATGCCGCCGCCAGTGGCGCCCAGCGGGCCGAAACCGTGGGCGTCGTCGACCATCACCCAGGCGCCGGCCTTACGCGCTTCAGCGCACAGCGCCGGCAGATCGGCCAGGTCGCCATCCATGCTGAACACGCCGTCGCTCACCACCAGAGTATTGCCGCTGGCCTTGCCCAGGCGCTTGGCCAGGCTGGCCGCGTCGTTGTGCAGATAACGGGAGAAGCGCGCCCCGGAGAGCAGGCCGGCATCCAGCAGCGAAGCATGGTTAAGACGGTCTTCCAACACCGTATCGCTCTGGCCGACCAGCGCGGTGACCGCGCCCAGGTTGGCCATATAACCGGTGGAAAACAGCAGCGCTCGCGGCCGACCGCTGAATTCGGCGAGGGCCTCTTCCAGCTCATGGTGCGGCGTACTGTGGCCGATCACCAGATGGGAAGCGCCGCCACCGACGCCCCACTTTTCCGCACCTGCGCGCCAAGCCTCGATCACCTGGGGGTGATTGGCCAGACCGAGGTAGTCGTTGGAGCAGAAGGCCAGCAATGGACGGCCATCGACCATGACCAGCGGCCCTTGCGGCGATTCGAGCAAGGGTCGTTGACGATAGAGGTTGGCGGTGCGGCGCTCGGCGAGGCGTGAGGCGAGGTCGAAAGACATAGGCAACCTGGATATAAGGGCGCAAAACCGCAGGAAGGGCCGGGCGGCGATTCACTTTAGCCGCAACCGACCTCGCGCCGGGTCGCGGCTAAAGCCCCTCCCACCTATTCAGAGCACAGCCATCAGACCGCAGCGTTATAGAACAGCTTGGAATCGCGCTGTTCGACCAGGGCCTGTTCGATCGCCGCCTGATGCACTTCGTCGGCGTGCTCTTCGCGCTCTTCCGGCTTGATGCCGAGGCGGGCGAACAGCTGCATGTCCTTGTTGGCTTGCGGGTTGGCGGTGGTCAGGAGTTTTTCGCCGTAGAAAATCGAGTTGGCGCCGGCGAGGAAGGCCAGGGACTGCATCTGCTCGTTCATCTGCTCGCGGCCGGCGGACAGGCGCACGTGGGACTGCGGCATCATGATCCGCGCCACGGCGAGCATGCGAATAAAGTCGAAGGGGTCGACATCCTGCTCGTCGGCCAGCGGCGTGCCCTTGACCTTGACCAGCATATTGATCGGCACCGACTCCGGGTGCTCAGGCAGGTTGGCCAGTTGGATCAGCAGGCCGGCACGGTCGTCCAGCGACTCGCCCATGCCGAGGATGCCGCCGGAGCAGATTTTCATCCCCGCATCGCGCACATAGGCCAGGGTTTCCAGGCGGTCGGCGTAGGTGCGGGTAGTGATGATATTGCCGTAGAACTCCGGCGAGGTATCCAGGTTGTGGTTGTAGTAGTCGAGGCCGGCTTCGGCCAGGGCGGCGGTCTGCTCCTTGTCCAGCTTGCCCAGGGTCATGCAGGTTTC
>CAMPJN010000351.1 GCA_946886875.1 uncultured Pseudomonas sp. | reverse complement strand
GTTTTGGCCAGCAAACAAGATAAAAAAAGCATCGCCAGCGAGCTGGCTCCTACATAGAGTTGCTGCGATGTAGAAATGCCCCAAAAAGGGACGGAGCGATTTCGCTGCACCGTTATCGATCACTGCGCGTCGCTGCTAATACCCACTGACAAGCGCGGGGGCATGCTCTGAGCCTCTCCGGCAATTGCCCGAAGCCCGCGCAGCCTGGGTTTCTCGGGGCCTTCAAGCGTGTTCGTTCAGCCTGTGGCGATTCCGGCACGAAATCTGCAGAAGCTCCGCCAACGCCTGCCAACACCTTTGGCAGTGCATCCCGTCGGTCATCGGCGACCAGAGGCCCTCAGCGGCGCGGGATGGGTGAAGCGGACAGCGCGGTCCGGCGCATCACCCCCACATAACCCATGAATACCAGGCAAAGACGCCTGGAGCTGGTAGGCAGCTCCAGGCGTTTTTTTTGCTGGCCGTGCCCCTGGCAACGGCTTCGACTGAGGAACGGCTATGAACTCTCTCGTCACTCCGATCAAGCGCGACACCTTGATCGTCATCGGCAACGGCATGGTCGGCCATCATTGCGTCGAACAGCTGATCGAGCAGGGCGCACTCGATCAGTATGAAGTGCATGTGTTCGGTGAAGAGCGCCAGCGCGCCTACGACCGCGTGCACCTCTCCGAATATTTCGGCGGTCGCGATGCCGAGTCCCTGGCCCTGGGCGAGCCCGACCTCTATGTCCGCCACGGCGTGCAGCTGCACCTCGGCGTGCAGGTGCTGGAGATCGACCGCGAGAATAAGCAAGTGGTCACCAGCGCCGGCCGCCAGGCCTACGATCGCCTGGTGCTGGCCACCGGCTCTTATCCCTTCGTGCCGCCGATTCCTGGCGCCGAGGGCAATTCGCGCCTGGTCTACCGCACCCTCGACGACCTCGACGCGATCCGCGATGCGGCGGCCAACGCCAAACGCGGCGTGGTGGTCGGCGGCGGCCTGCTCGGTCTGGAAGCGGCCAACGCCCTGAAATCCCTGGGCCTGGAAGCCCATGTGGTCGAGTTCGCCCCACGTTTGATGCCGGTGCAGCTCGACGCCGAAGGCGGCGCCGCACTCAAGGCGCGCATCGAAGCCCTGGGCGTCGGTGTGCACCTGTCGCGCGCCACCCAGGAAATCGTCGCGGGTGAGGAATACGCCTACCGGATGAATTTCAACGATGGCGAATTCCTCGAAACCGATCTGATCGTGTTCTCCGCCGGTATCCGTCCGCAGGATGCCATCGGCCGCAGCGCCGGGCTGGAGATCGCCGCCCGTGGCGGCGTGGTGGTCGACAACGATTGCCGCACCAATGACCCGGACATCTTCGCCATCGGCGAATGCGCGTCCTGGAACGGCAGCATCTTCGGCCTGGTCGCGCCGGGCTACAGCATGGCGCGCAGCGTTGCCGCGCAGCTGGCCGGCGCTGCCTACGAACCCTTCACCGGCGCCGATATGTCGACCAAGCTCAAGCTGCTCGGCGTCGACGTCGGTTCGATCGGCGATGCTCATGCCGCCACCCCCGGCGCCAAGAGCTACCGCTTTATCGACGAGGCCAGCGCCAGCTACCGCCGTTTGGTCGTTTCCGCCGATGGCAAGAACGTACTCGGCGCGGTACTGGTCGGCGACAACAGCTACTACGACACTCTGCTGCAGTACGCGCAGAACGGCATCGCTCTGCCGAAAGATCCGTCCGGCCTGATCCTGCCGCAGTCCGAAGGCGCGCCGACCCTGGGCGCCGATGCGTTGCCGGACAGCGCGACCATCTGTTCCTGCCACAACGTCAGCAAGGGCGCGGTGTGCTGCAAGGTCGAGGCCGGCGTCACCGACCTCGGCGAACTCAAGGCGCAGACCAAGGCGGCCACCGGCTGCGGCGGCTGCAGCGCACTGCTCAAGCTGGTGTTCGACAACGAGCTGAGCGCCCGCGGTGTTGCGGTCGACAAGAGCCTCTGCGAGCACTTCGCCCACACCCGTCAGGAGCTGTATTCCATCGTACGGGTGGAAGGGGTTCTGAGCTTCGAGGAACTGCTGGCCAAGCACGGTCGCGGCCATACCGGTTGCGACATCTGCAAACCGGCGGTCGGCTCTATTCTGGCTTCCTGCTGGAACCAGCCGATCACCGATCCGCTGCTGGTGCCGCTGCAGGACACCAACGACACCTTCATGGCCAACATGCAGAAGAACGGCACCTACTCGGTGGTGCCGCGTATCGCTGGCGGTGAGATCACCCCGGACAAGCTGATCGCCCTCGGCGCCGTGGCGAAGAAATACGACCTCTACACCAAGATCACCGGCGGCCAGCGCATCGACCTGTTCGGCGCCCAGCTGCACCAGCTGCCGGACATCTGGGGCGAGCTGATCGAGGCCGGCTTCGAAACCGGCCACGCCTACGGCAAGTCGCTGCGCACGGTGAAATCCTGCGTCGGCAGCACCTGGTGCCGTTACGGCGTGCAGGACAGCGTCGGCATGGCGCTGCGCCTGGAAGACCGCTACAAGGGCCTGCGTTCGCCGCACAAGATCAAGTTCGGCGTCTCCGGTTGCACCCGCGAATGCGCCGAGGCGCAGAGCAAGGACATCGGCGTGATCGCCACCGAGAACGGCTGGAATCTCTACGTCAGCGGCAACGGCGGCATGCGTCCGCGGCATGCCGAGCTGTTCGCCACCGACCTCGATGACGAAACCCTGATCCGCTACATCGACCGCTTCCTGATGTTCTACATCCGCACCGCCGACAAGCTGCAACGCACCTCGGTATGGCGCGAGAGCCTGGAGGGCGGCCTCGATTACCTCAAGGAAGTGATCATCGACGACAGCCTGAATCTCGCCGCCGAACTGGAAGCGCAGATGCAGCTGGTGATCGACCGTTACGAGTGCGAATGGGCCAACGCCCTGAAGGACCCAGAAAAGCTCAAGCGCTTCCGCACCTTCGTCAACGACGAGCGCGGCGACCCGGATATCCATTTCGTCAAAGAACGTGGCCAGCGCCGTCCGGTGCATGCCTCTGAACTTCACCTGATCCCCGTTATCGAGGAGGTACTCTGATGAGCCAGTCGAATGTCGTACGTGCCGAGTTCCGTCAAGCCGCGCCAAGCCCTGCCGCCTGGCGCGCGCTGTGCAGCCGCAGTGATCTGGTCGCCAACTCCGGCGTAGTCGCCTGGCATGAGGGCGCCCAGGTTGCACTGTTCCATCTGCCGCATACCGTCGAGGGTGAAAAGCTGTTTGCCATCGACAACCGCGATCCCAAGTCCGGCGCCAACGTCATCGGCCGCGGCATCGTCGGCCAGCTCAAGGGCGACCTGGTGATTGCCTCGCCGCTGTACAAGCAGCACTTCCGCCTGGAAGACGGCAGCTGCCTGGAATACCCCGAGCAAAGCCTGCGCGTCTGGCCGGTGCGGCTGAACGGCGATGCGGTGGAGATCGGTCTGGAATAAGCCTGCTCGCCCCATCGTGCTGATTCCGTGGGAGGGGCTTCAGCCATGAGTTTTTCGCGGCTGGAGCGGATCGCCGCCCGGCCGCTCCCACGGTAGCCGTCCCTCCTGAAGCCCATTGTCAGCCTGTAGGTTGGGCCGGGGCACGCTGGCCGGGCCACGTAGGTTGGGCTGAGCTCCGCGAAGCCCAACAGCTGGATCACGCCGAGCTCCGCTGCTCAATCCAAGCGATCCGGCGCAACTCCGCCGGATCGAACCAACGCCATCCTCAATCCGCCGTTCGCTGCCGGTACTCAGACCGTAGCCCGGATGAAATCCGGGAAAATTGCCAACGTCCTCCCCGGATTGCATCCGGGCTACAGGACTGAACTTCGGGCGCGCCTTGTTGGGCTTCGCAGGCTCAGCGCCAACCTACATCTCGCCCGTGGGCTTTAGCCGCGAAACGTTGTCAGCCTGTAGGTTGGGTCGGGCCACGCTGGCCGGGGCACGCTGGTCGGGCCGCGTAGGTTGGGCTGAGCTCCGCGAAGCCCAACAACTCACTTACGCCGAGCTCCGCTCTCCAGTCCAGACAGCCCGGCGCAATCGCGCCGGGCCACCGCAACGCCCAATCAATCCGCCGTTCGCTGCCGGTACTCGGTAGTGGTGATGCCGGCGAAGCCCCAGTTATCCGTGTCGACTTCCTCGATCACGATATGGGTCAGGTCGGGCCGTTTGTTCAACACCCGTTGCAGGGTTTCGGTGATCTCGCGAATCACCTGGGCTTTCTGTTCGCGGGTAACGCCGTCGCGGGTGATGCGCACATTGACGAAAGGCATATCGATACTCCTTGGGGTTTGAATTGGCGATGTGCCCATAGCCTGTTGCATTGGGCTATCGCCACTGCGTTTGCAACGGTCAGAGTTCGTAGGGTGCGCCATGCGCACCAGCAGGCGAGGGATCGCCGGTGCGCACGGCGCACCCTACGCACTGGTTTTAAGCTGGGTTTACCACTTGCCGACGCTCATGCCGCCATCCACTGGCAGCACCGCACCGGTGGT
>CAMPJN010000350.1 GCA_946886875.1 uncultured Pseudomonas sp. | reverse complement strand
CTTAGGCTTCCTGCAATAAAGGCTGCAGGGATTTATCAATGGCTTCGCGCGCTCTGAAAATGCGTGACCGCACGGTGCCAACTGGACATTGCATGACGCTCGCGATGTCTTCATAACTGAGACCATCAAACTCACGCAAGGTTAGGGCCGTACGTAAATCTTCTGGTAATTGCTCAATGGTGCGATGCACGGTGGCCTCGATTTCATCTCGCAACAGCGTGCGTTCTGGCGATTCGATGTCCTTGAGGGCATGGTTACCATCGTAAAACTCAGCATCGTCAGTACTCACGTCGCTATCCGGTGGACGCCGACCGCGCGAAACCAGATAGTTTTTCGCCGTATTGATCGCAATGCGATACAGCCATGTATAAAAAGCACTGTCGCCGCGAAAATTACCTAACGCCCGGTATGCCTTAACGAAGGCTTCCTGCGCCACATCCTGTGCCTCATGGGTGTCATGCACAAAACGCACGATCAACCCGAGAATTTTGTGCTGGTATTTCAGCACGAGCAGATCGAAAGCACGCTTATCGCCACGCTGCACGCGCTCGACCAGTTGCTGATCCTCTTCCTGGGTTAACATGAGCACTCCTCATAGGGTTCGGAGGGGTGCCGCACAAGCCAGTCAGACCGCCTGCTGAAATAGACTAGGACATTGCGCAAAAGTTCTCCCCTCCAACATGTTTCCTGCAGATAACGTCCAAACCTGCTCGGATGTCGCAACAACGAACTGAGCCCCTGCTGCGCGAATAGTTTCAAATTATTGACCCTGCCCCTTTAAGCACCGGGCTACGCGGTGCGCGCTTTCGCCGCCCCGCGCGCCACTATAGAACTCGTTACGCGAGCTAAAAAACTCGCCAATCGAGGGTTAATAGAACTCGAAATGCTAATAAAGTTCCCGAGCACCACCATGGGACATTAACCGGCTATTGTGCAGGCCACCCCGCCGATATACTAGCGCTGCTCTTCTAGCGGATTCGGACATGAGTCGACATTACCAACACGACGTACTGGTCATTGGCAGCGGTGCTGCCGGTTTGACCCTGGCCCTCACCCTCCCTGGGCACCTGCGCATTGCTGTTTTGAGCAAAGGCAGCCTGTCGCACGGCTCCACCTACTGGGCTCAGGGCGGCGTAGCGGCAGTATTGGACGACACCGACACGGTCGAATCCCATGTAGAGGACACGCTCAACGCCGGCGGTGGCCTGTGCCGCGAAGAGGCTGTGCGCTTTACCGTAGAACATAGTCGCGAAGCGATTCAATGGCTGATCGACCAAGGCGTACCCTTCACCCGTGACGACCAAACGGCTCGTGAAGATGGCGGCTTCGAGTTCCACCTGACACGCGAAGGCGGCCACAGCCACAGACGCATCATCCACGCTGCCGATGCCACCGGGGCGGCGATTTTCAATACGCTGCTCGAACATGCCCGGCTGCGTGACAATATCGAGCTGCTGGAGCAGCGCGTAGCCGTCGACCTGATCACTGAGCGCAAGCTGGGTCAGGAAGGCCGGCGCTGCCTCGGTGCCTATGTGCTCAATCGACTCAGCGGCGAAGTCGACACCCTGAGGGCGCGCTTCGTCATTCTGGCCACCGGCGGCGCAGCCAAGGTCTATCTCTATACCAGCAATCCGGACGGCGCCTGCGGCGATGGCATCGCCATGGCTTGGCGTGCCGGCTGCCGGGTGGGCAATCTGGAGTTCAACCAGTTCCACCCGACCTGCCTCTACCATCCGCAGGCGAAAAGTTTTCTGGTCACCGAGGCGCTGCGCGGTGAAGGTGCCTTGCTCAAGCTACCGAACGGCGAACGTTTCATGCAGCGTTTCGACGAGCGCGCCGAGTTGGCACCACGCGACATAGTCGCGCGCGCCATCGACCATGAGATGAAGCGCCTCGGTGTGGATTGCGTATTTCTCGATATCAGCCATAAACCAGCCGACTTCATCAAGGCGCACTTCCCGACTGTTTATGAGCGCTGCCTGGATTTCGGTATAGACATCACTAAACAGCCCATCCCAGTGGTACCCGCAGCGCACTATACCTGCGGCGGCGTGGTGGTCGACCAGAGCGGCCGCACCGATGTACCTGGCCTGTACGCTATCGGCGAAACCAGTTTTACCGGCCTGCATGGTGCTAACCGCATGGCCAGCAATTCGCTATTGGAATGCTTCGTCTATGCCCGCGCCGCGGCGGCCGACATCACCCAACAACTGGACCAGGTCGCAATGCCCGTCAGCCTGCCGACCTGGGACACCAGTCAGGTCACCGACTCGGACGAGGACGTGATAATCGCGCACAATTGGGACGAGCTGCGGCGCTTCATGTGGGACTACGTCGGCATCGTGCGCACCAACAAGCGCTTGCAGCGCGCCGAACACCGCGTACGCCTGCTGCTCGACGAAATTCACGAGTTCTACAGCAACTACAAGGTCAGCCGCGATCTGATCGAGCTACGCAATCTGGCCCAGGTTGCCGAACTGATGATCCACTCGGCCATGCAGCGCCATGAAAGCCGCGGCCTGCATTACACCCTGGACTATCCGGATCTGCTGCCGCAGGCGCGCGACACTATTTTGGTCCCGCCCACCTACGGCGACTGAACTTCAGACGCACACGCAAACGCCGATGCTGCTCGCGCGGCAAGCTGTCCCGCGCGATGCAGAGCGCGCGTACCCGCCGCTGACCGTCCAAACGAAAACGCAGCACCACTATCAGCGGTAGCGCCAGACTGTCCGGGCGCAATTGAATCGCCTGCCAGCCATTGGCCGCATTGGCGACCTGCCAACCCTCGGCACCATGACGCAGCGCGGTATAAGCCACAGGATTGCTGAGCAGTAGATGGCGCGGCAATACCCAGCCAGCATGGGCAAGAGCCAGGACCATACCGAGCAGGCACGCCCACAGCGGGATTTCCACCAACCAGAGACTGAGCAGAACGAGCGTTTGGCTCAGCAGATAAAGAGCCAGCAGCCGGCGCGATGGCCGCCACTGACATTCGAAGCTGTCACTTGGGCTGGACACGATCCAGAATCATCCGAACCATACGCTTGAGATCGGCATCCTCGGGTTCGCTGCGCTGCATGAACCAGCCGAACATATCCTGATCCTCGCACTCGAGCAGTTTGCGATAGCGCTCGCGGTCTTCGGCATCCAGATTGGGATAAACCTCTTTGACGAAGGGCACCAGCAACACATCCAGCTCAAGCATGCCGCGCCGGCTGTGCCAAAAAAGACGATTGAGTTCGACCGAGTCGACCATGGGGCTGCTCCTTGAATAGGCTGCGCAGTATAACGGCGAAAGTGCTCGCTGTTGAACGCGACATCAATCTGCACGAGCACAAGCGCTGACAAGCCAGAGGTCGCGCTCTATGATGGCAGCCCCCACTTTCACCCAGCGATAGCTATCCGCCATGGCCGACACCGCTTATTTCTGCACCCTCAGCCACGAAGGCGTTCTCGCCGTCCAAGGCGCCGATGCCAGTAAATTTCTCCAGGGCCAGCTGACCTGCAACCTCAACTACCTGAACGACAGCACCTCCAGCCTGGGCGCGCGCTGCACGCCGAAAGGCCGCATGCTCTCGAGTTTCCGCATCCTCGGTCTGGGCGATGCCTATTTACTGGCAATGAGCCGCGATTTGATCGAAACGCAACTCGGTGATCTACAGAAGTACGCGGTATTCAGCAAATCCAAGCTCAGCGATGCCAGCGACGCCTGGGTTCGCTTCGGTCTGAATGCAGCAGACGCGGTGCTGCTCAGTCTCGGTCTCGAACTGGCACCAGCAGCCGACAGCCTCGCCCGCGCCAACGAACTGCTGGCCGTGCGCCTCAGCGATGGCCGTGCCGAACTCTGGGCGCCCGCGGCGCAAGCCGAAGCGTTGCAGGCGCAATTGGCCGCGCAACTGCCGCAGGCGCCGCTCAATAGCTGGCTGCTGGCTCAGGTACGCGCCGGCGTTGGCCAGGTCTTCGCCAGCACCCGCGAGCTGTTCATTCCGCAGATGCTCAACCTGCAGGCGCTGGGCGCGGTGAGTTTCAAGAAAGGCTGCTACACCGGCCAGGAAATAGTCGCGCGCATGCAATACCTGGGCAAACTCAAACGCCGCCTCTATCGCCTGACAATGGACGGCGATCAACTACCGGCGCCGGCGGACGCGCTATTCTCTCCTGTACACAGCAGCAGCGTCGGCGAGGTGGTACTGGTCGCAGAAAGCGAAAATGGTTTTGAGCTATTGGCCGTACTCCAGGAAGATGCAGCCAATAACGGGCAGATCCAGCTCGGCAGCCCACAGGGGGCGCCGTTGAAGCTGCTCGATTTGCCTTACACCCTGGATCGCGACCTAGAAATCCAACGTTAACTACACTCCAATTCGATTGCCCAGCGCTAAAGAGAACCTTGCATGAGCCAACTTGCCGAGAAAGTCCAACAGGAACTGATCAAGGCCATCGATAACGATGAGCTGGTATTGCCTACCCTGCCGGAAGTTGCCTTGAAAGTCCGCGAAGCAG
>CAMPJN010000349.1 GCA_946886875.1 uncultured Pseudomonas sp. | reverse complement strand
CTCTGGCCACCAGCCACCATATCGGCCTGCACCGCCTGCCGCCGCTGCTGCGCGCTTTTACCCGGGCGCACCCGCAAGTGGCGCTGGACATCCAGTTTCTCGACTCGGAGGTCGCCTACGAAGAAGTGCTGCACGGCCGTGCGGAACTGGCGGTGATCACCCTGGCGCCGGAGACCCGCGAACCGGTGCATGCCGTCGCTGTATGGGACGACCCCCTGGATTTCGTCGCCGCCCCCGAACACCCTCTGGCGCGCAATGGCCCGGTGAGTCTGACGGATGTCGCCCTGCATCCGGCGGTATTCCCCGGCGGCAATACCTTCACCCATCATATCGTCCGGCGTTTATTCGAAGCCCAGGGGCTGACGCCGAATATTGCGATGAGCACCAACTATCTGGAAACCATCAAGATGATGGTCTCCATCGGCTTGGCCTGGAGCGTGTTGCCGCGCACCATGCTCGACGAGCAAATCACCCGTTTATCATTACCGGGCATCCAACTCTCGCGGCAGCTAGGCTATATCTCGCATACCGAACGCACCCTTTCCAACGCGGCGCGGGCATTCATGCGACTATTGGATGGCGAACGCGAAGCCCTTGCACAGGCGTCTGCCGAGGGGCTAACGTGATGACGGTAGTATCTGGAAAGGTTTCTGCATGACCGAACCATGTCGTTCACTTATCGGGCGTCAGCCGTCAGCGCTGATAGGAAGGACCATGCATGGCCAAGTCCGATAACCGAACTCCGCCACTGCCTTTTATTCCGGCACTGGACCCCGCCGCATTCGAAAAAACCTGGAGCGATGCGCCACGCCTGTTGGCCGCGCTCAACGGCGCCAACCTGGGCGCCTGGTATTGGGACATCGAAAGTGGCCGGGTCAACTGGTCACGCGGCGCTCAGGCACTGTTCGGCCTGAACCCGAAACACCCTCTCCCCGCGCAGCTCAACTACATCGATCTGATCCCGGAAGAAGACCGCGGCCAGATCATTCAACTGTTCCAGCAGGTACTGGCCGGCAACCCCAGCCCCAACGCGTTTCGCCATCGTATCCGCTGGCCGGACGGCAGCCTGCATTGGCTGGAAATCAGCGGCAGCCTGCAGCTCGATGCCGACGGCAAGCAGCGCATGATGGGGGTGATTCGCGATATCAGCGCGCAGCAGGCCCGTGAACAGGCCCTGAGTCAGTCCGAGCAACGCTTCTCCAACCTGTTCCACATGAGTCCGGAAACCGTGATTCTGGTGCGTCTGGCTGACGGTGTGATCACCGAAGCCAACCAGAATTTCGCCACTACGTTCGGCTGGCCGACCGATGAAGCCATCGGCCGCTCCACACTCGAGCTGAACATCTGGGTCAATCAGCAGCAGCGCGAGGTAGTGCGCAGCAACCAGGGCAACGACGGCCAGCCCTGCGTCCAGGAAGTGCAGCTACGCACCCGCGACGGGCGCATTCTCGACGGGGTGGTTTCCAGCCAACACATCGAGCTGGACGGCGACGCCTTTATCCTCGCCTCCTTTCGCGACACCACCGAACACAAGCGTGCCGACGCCGCCTTGCGCAGCAGCGAGGCCAAGTTCTCGCAAGCGTTCCGGCATACGCCGGACGCGGTAGTGATCACCGAGAAGGACAATGGCCGATTTATCGAGGTCAACCCCAGCTTCGAGCGGCAATTCGGCTGGAGTGCCGCCGAAGCCATTGGCCGCACCTCATTGGAGCTGGGGCTATGGACCCATCCCGACGACCGCAAGCACATGATTGAGGCGTTGCAGGCGGGCAGCCTGGACTCCCTGGAAGTAAAGCTCGTCAGCCGCGCAGGAGAAATCAGCGACAACCTGCTGTTCGGCGGCGAGATCGAGCACGACGGGCGCACCTGCCTGGTGCTGACGGTACGCGACATCACTGCACAACGCGCCCAGGAGCGCGCGCTGAAGGACAGCCAGGAACGCCTTGAGCTGGCCCTTGAGTCCGCCGACCTGGGCACCTGGGACTGGCACATCCCCAGCGACACCCTGTTCGCCTCGCCCCGCGCGGCACTGCTGCACGGCCTGCCCCGCGAACCCTTCAGCGACGATTTCCGCGAATTTTTCCGCCATGTACCACGCGAAGATCGTCGCAATATGCGCCACACCTACAATGAGCTGGTCGAAGGTGCGCACGACCATTTCCAGGTCACCTACCGCGTTATGTATGACGACCAGCAGGTGCACTTCCTGGAGAGCACCGCCAAGCTTTACCGCGACAGCGCTGGCGAGCCGCTGCGCATGGCCGGCACCCTGATCGACATCAGCGACAGGGTGGTGCGCGAACGGCGCCTGAAGGCCTCGGAGGAAAAATTCTCCACCCTGTTCCAGGCCAGCCCCGACCCGGTCTGCGTGTCGCGTATCCGCGATGGCGTGTTCATCGAAATCAACGACAGCTTCAGCCAGGTGTTCGGCTGGAAGCCCGAGGAACTGGTCGGCCGTAGCGGCCCCCAGGCCAATTTCTGGGTCGATCCCCAGGAACGCATGCGTCTGTACGACAAGCTCACCGCACAACAGGGTCTGAATAACGAGCAAGCCAGCTATCGGACCAAGGATGGCCGCGAATTGACCTGCGTGGTATCCAGCCGTTTCATCCGGGTCGAACGACGGCTATGCATCCTCACCACCTTCAGCGACGTCAGCGAGCGTTTGCGCGCCGAGGCGGCGCTCAAGGCCAGCGAGGAGAAATTCGCCAAGGCGTTCCACTCCAGCCCCGATGCGATCACCATCACCGAGCGCGATACGGCGCGCTATATCGAAGTCAACGAAGGCTTCTTCCGCCTGACCGGTTATCGTCCGGAAGAGGTCATCGGCCGCACGGCATTGGAAATGGACGTATGGGCCGATCCCAGACAGCGTCAGGAGATGCTCGAGACCTTGCAGCGCGAAGGTCATGTGCTGCACCGCGAAATGCTCGGCAAACACCGCGACGGCACGGTCAAGGCGGTGGAGGTTTCGGTCGAACCGATCCAGCTCAAAGGCACCCATTGCTTGTTGCTGACCGCTCGCGACGTCAGCCAGCTACGCGAAGCCCAGGCGCAGATCCAGCACCTGGCCTATCACGATTCGTTGACCAACCTGCCCAACCGCGCCCTGTTGATCGACCGCCTCAACCAGCAGATCGCCCTGCTCAAGCGCCATCAATTACGTGGCGCCTTGCTGTTTCTCGACCTCGACCACTTCAAGCACATCAACGACTCCCTCGGTCACCCGGTCGGCGATGCGGTGCTGAAGATGGTCACCGCACGCCTGGAGGCCAGCGTGCGCCAGGAAGATACCGTGGCGCGTCTCGGTGGCGACGAGTTCGTGGTGTTGTTATCGGGCCTGGAAGGCAAACGCTCGGAAGTGGTGCTGCAGGCCCGCGGCATTGCGGAAAAACTGCGCCACCTGATCGCCGAACCGATGAACCTGGATGGTCACACCCTGCAAATCACCCCAAGCATCGGCATCGCCTTGATCCCCGACCATGGCAATACCCCGGCCGATCTGCTCAAGCGCGCCGATATCGCCCTTTATCGCGCCAAGGATTCGGGACGCAATGCCATCCAGCTGTTTCGCCGCAGCATGCAGGAGGCCGCCAGCGAGCGCCTGCGCCTGGAGAACGACCTGCGTCTGGCCATGGCCCGCGGCGAGTTCGAGCTGTATTTCCAACCCCAGGTGGATGCGCGCACCGGGCACATCATCGGCGCTGAAACCCTGCTGCGCTGGTTTCATCCAACGCTCGGGGCGCAGTCGCCGGCAGTGTTCATCCAGGTGCTGGAAGAAACCGGCTTGATCCTCGAGGTCGGCGGCTGGGTGCTGGCCGAAGCCTGCCACGCCTGCGCGCAACTGCTGGGCGATGGCCTGATCAAATCCACTGACTTCAGCCTGTGCGTCAATATCAGCCCATGGCAGTTCCGCCAGAACGACTTCGTCGAACGCGTGGAGAGCAGCCTGCGCAATAGCAAGCTGCCCAAACCCATCCTCAAGCTGGAAATCACCGAAGGCATAGTGATCCAGAACATCGAGGACACTATCGCCAAGATGAACCGCCTGAAAAGACTCGGCATAAGCTTCGCCATGGACGACTTCGGCACCGGCTATTCATCGCTCACCTACCTCAAACGTTTGCCGGTGGATGTGCTGAAGATCGACCAGTCGTTCGTACGCGACGCCACCCACGATCCCAACGATGCGGAGATCATCCGCGCCATAGTCGCCATGGCGCGCAGCCTTGGGCTGGAGATGATCGCCGAAGGCGTCGAGCAGCAGGATCAACTGGATTTCCTCCAGCAACAGGGCTGCCATCAGTATCAGGGCTATCTGTTCAGCAAACCCCTACCGCTCGATGAGTTCCGGGTTCTACTGCTGCGCAATCAGTATTCGAGCAGCTGAAACGACCAGGGCGCCGTGAGGCGCCCTGGAAAGAAAGTACCACCTGAGCCCGGACTCAACTGTCCAGGGCGGGACGCACAGCATTGATCGGAATGCGCTTGGCCTTGGCCTCTTCCGGCACCACCCGCAGCAGAT
>CAMPJN010000348.1 GCA_946886875.1 uncultured Pseudomonas sp. | reverse complement strand
TGCTCGAAGCGCCGGTGATGCAGGCGGATATCGACGCCCAGGGCCGGGTCGCGCTCTACGGCATTCTCTTTGACTTCGATCAGGCCAGCCTGCGCGAGGATTCCACGGCGCAGCTGGAGGAGATCGCCAAACTGCTCAAGGCTCGCCCGGCGCTCAAGGTGCTGGTGGTTGGTCATAGCGACGGCAAAGGCGCATTGGACTACAACCGCGACCTGTCGCAGCGCCGGGCGCAGGCGATAGTGGCGAAATTGACCAGCGCTTACGGCATCGCCGCCGAACGCATGACCGCCGTGGGGGTGGGCATGGCGGCGCCGGTGGCGAGCAATCGCGACGAAGCAGGGCGGGCGCTGAATCGGCGCGTCGAACTGGTCGAGCGCGGCGAGTAAGAGCGCCGATTGAATAAACAGGCGTACACGGGAATGCCGTCTGCGCGTTAAAGATTCAGCGCAACCCTTCTTCCAGCAGCCTACGGACAGTCTCGCCGACGGTTTTCACTGCCTGCTCCACCGTCGCGCTGGGCTTGCTCGCATAGTTCATGCGCAGGCAGTTGCGGTATTTGCCCGCGGCGGAAAAGATGCTGCCCGGAGCGATCTGGATATTGTGCGGCTGCAGCTCACGGTTGAGGCGCTGGCTGTCGAAGCCGGTGTCCAGCTCGACCCAGATCATAAAGCTGCCCTGGGGCCGGCTGACCCGGGTGCCGGTGGGAAAATAGCGGCTGACCCACTCGATCATCAGATCGCGCCCACGCAGGTACTGGCTGCGCATGCGCCGCAGGTGCGGTTCGTAGTGCCCGGCTTCGATATATTCGGCAATCGCCAGTTGCGGCAATTGCGCGGTGGTGCCGGTGCCCATGTATTTCATGTGCAGCACCCGTTGCAGGTAGCGCCCGGGAACTATCCAGCCGATGCGCAGGCCAGGCACCAGGGTCTTGGAGAACGAGCTGCAGAGCAGCACGCGGCCGTCGTCGTCATAGGACTTGATAGTGCGCGGGCGCGGGTAGCTGTAGGCCAGGTCGCCATAGACATCGTCCTCGATGATCGCCACGTCGTAGCGCTGTGCCAGGGCCAGCAGGGCGCGTTTGTTGGCGTCGGGCATGATGTAGCCGAGCGGGTTGTTGCAGGTCGGGGTCAACTGTATGGCTTTGATCGGCCATTGTTCGAGGGCCAGTTCCAGCGCCTCCAGACTGATCCCGGTCAGCGGGTCGGTGGGCAACTCCAGGGCTTTCATGCCGTAGCCTTTCAAAGCCTGCATGACGCCGTGGAAGCTCGGCGAATCCACCGCGACTATGTCGCCGGGCTGGCAGATCGCGCGGATCGCCACCGACAGCGCTTCGTGGCAACCGGTGGTGACGACTATGTCCTGGTAGGGAATCTGGCAGCCCGAGTCGAGCATCAGCCGCGAGATCTGCTCGCGCAGACCTTGATCGCCATAGATGCAGCCGTAGGTCAGGCTCTTCAGGTCCTGTCTGCGGCTCAGGCGCGACAACGAGCGCAGCAGTGGTTTGAGCGTCGGGCTGTCGATATCCGGGCGGCCGCGGCCGAGCTGAATCACGCCGGCGCGGCTGGGCGGCAGGCTGATCAATTCCAGCACCTGATCCCACTGCGAGACCTCCACCGGGCGCTGGGCCATGCGGGTGACCATCGGTAGCGCCGGCGCCTCCCGGCCAGCCGGGACGAAGTAACCGGACTTTGGCCGCGGTGTCGCCAGGCCCTGATCCTCCAGGTGGCAATACGCTTGCTGCACCGTGCTCAGGCTGACGCCGTGTTCGAGGCTGAGGGCGCGTACCGAGGGTAGGCGGTCGCCTGGACGGTACAAGCCTTGCTCGATGCGTTCGCCGAGCAGTTCGGCGAGGTTCAGGTAGAGGGTCATGACAGTTGCCTCGCGTATACCGCTTTCAAATGGCTACCAGTACAGATATTGCAGGAAATGACAATTCAGCCGCTGATGCGGCGAATCTGTATGTATTTAATTAGTGTTTTTTGAATCTGTCATGCTTTTTTTCAGACGCGCATGATGATCTCCCATGACACTTCCCGCGGGAGAGCAGCAGATGAACGGACTCAGTGACGTAAGGCTGACCCTGGCTCAGCAGGAGCTGAACGCGAACGGGCAGCCGCAATTGGCCAGCCCTGAAAATAATCGGTTGCCGGGCAAGACGCGCTGGCAGCAACTATGGCTGCGGTTGCATACGCGGCGGGCGCTGCTCAGGCTCAATGCCGAACAGCTCAAGGATATCGGCCTGAGCCGCCAACAGGCGCTGGACGAAGCTTTGCGCCCGTTCTGGCGGCTCTAGGTGACTGGCAAACCACTGGCGGACAAGCCTTCGGCATCTCCCCCTACGAGATTGCAGGCTTTGCGTAGCAGCCCGGATCAGCCTTGGCGCAATCCGGGTATTCAGCGCCTGCGCTAGTTGCGGTCCGCCAATACCCCGATCAGGAAGAACACCAGCAGCAACACCGGCGCCAGGGTGTAGTTGTTGAAGTGGCCGAGGCCCTGGGATAGCCAGGGGGTGAGGAAAACCATCGCCAGGCCGTAGCCGACCGCGCAGACCAGGACGAAGATCAGGGTGCGGAAGAAGAAGTTCAGCCCGCTGATCGAGCGTTGCACCCAGGCATTGATGCCAGGTCCGAACAGCACGAACAGGGTGGCCATGATCGCCAGGGAGATATCGTAGAGGTGGCTGCGGCTCCAGCGCGACAGGGTGGCGATCAGGTCGAGTAGCAGGTCCATCCGGGTTCCTTAGCCTTCACGGCGAAAGCGTTGTCAGGGCAGAAAGTGTTGCAGCAGGTCGTTGAGAAACAGCTGGCCTTCGCGGCTGGCGATCAGGCGGGTTGGGTCATCATGCATCAGACCGCGTTGCTGGGCTTCACTGCGGGCCTTGGCGAGCAGGCTCAGCGGCAGGCCGGTGCGTTGAGTGAACAGTGCGCTGGTGACGCCGTCGGTGAGGCGCAGTACATTCATCAGAAATTCGAACGGCAGTTCGTCCGCAGTCAGTGCGCGTTCGCCGGCGCTGAAGCTTTTGCTGCTATCCAGGTAATCCTTGGGCAGACGGGTTTTCCAGCTGCGGCTGATGCTGCCGTCCGGGCGGCTCAGCTTGGCGTGGGCGCCGGCACCAATGCCGAGGAAGTCGCCGAAGCTCCAGTAGTTGAGGTTATGCCGCGCCGCCTTGCCGGCCTGGGCGTAGGCGGAGACTTCGTACTGGGCGTAGCCATGCTCGGCGAGTAATGCCTGGCCGGCTTCCTGGATATCCCAGAGGATGTCGTCTTCCGGCATCAGCGGCGGCTGGTTCCAGAACACCGTATTCGGCTCGACGGTCAGCTGATACCAAGACAGATGAGTCGGCTGCTGGGCGATGGCGATGCGCAGATCGCTCAGCGCATCCTCGATCGATTGGTCCGGCAGGCCGTGCATCAAGTCCAGGTTGAAATTATCGAAACCGGCGGCGCGGGCCATATCGGCGGCGCGCACGGCTTCGTCGCCATCGTGGATGCGGCCCAGGGCCTTGAGCTTGGCGGCCTGAAAACTCTGCACACCGATCGACAGACGATTGATGCCGAGCGCGCGGTAATCGCGGAACTTGGCCTGCTCGAAGGTACCGGGGTTGGCTTCCAGGGTGATCTCGATATCGCTGGCAAACGGGATGCGCTGCTCGACGCCGGCCAGCAAGCGGCCCAGGGCCTTGGCCGAGAACAGGCTAGGGGTGCCGCCGCCAAAAAATATCGAGGTCAGCGGCCGGCCGTACACCTGGGGCAGGTCTTCATCGAGGTCGGCGAGCAGGGCGTCGACGTATTCTTCTTCCGGCAGCGTTGGTCCGGCGGCGTGGGAATTGAAGTCGCAGTAGGGGCACTTCTTCACGCACCAGGGGATATGGATATACAGCGCCAGGGGCGGCAGCTCGAAGCCGCTTTGGCTCCCCTCGCCCTCTGGGAGAGGGGCCGGGGATGAGGGGGTTGGACTCATGCCGGGCCCAGTCTCTGCTTAAGCAACGCCATGGCCCGTGCGCGGTGGCTGATCTGATTCTTCTCGGCGGGGGGCAGTTCGGCGCTGGAGCAGTTGCGTTCGGCCACCCAGAACAGCGGATCGTAGCCGAAGCCGTTGGCGCCTTGGGCGGCATGCAGAATGCGCCCGTGCCAGAGACCTTCGCAGATGATCGGCAGCGGGTCCTCGGCATGCCGCACCAGGGCCAGGCAGCAGACGAACTGGGCATCGCGCTCGCTATCCGGCACTGCCTTCAAGGCGTCGAGCAGTTTGGCGTTATTCGCTGCGTCGCCCTGGCCGTCGGCATAGCGCGCGGAATAGATGCCTGGCGCGCCGCCGAGCGCGTCCACCGCCAGGCCGGAATCGTCGGCCAGCGCCGGCAAACCGGACACCTGGGCAGCATGGCGTGCCTTGAGAATGGCGTTTTCGACGAACGACAGGCCGGTTTCTTCCGGCTCCAGATCGCTGAATTCGCCAATCGAGCGTACGCGCACGGCGTCGCCGAGCATGGCCTGGAGTTCCTTGAGTTTGCCGGCGTTATGGCTGGCCAGCAC
>CAMPJN010000347.1 GCA_946886875.1 uncultured Pseudomonas sp. | reverse complement strand
GACCGTTCGATCCGGCGCTTGCTATTGCGAGGTGAGGCTCAAGACGGTATCTACACCTCTGATCGCAGCTGAAATCCGGGAATAACCTGCACGCGCACCACCGCTCCGCGGATTGCGCCAAAGGCTTATACGGGCTACCAGAGTTGATCGTTCCTCACGCTCCAGCGCGGGAATGCAGTTGGCGGTGCTCCACATCGCTGGGACGCTGAGCGTCCCAGCGGGAGTTATCACGCGGACGGTTTGACGTGGGAACGATCTAAAGATCGCCAGCAAGCTGACTCCTACACCGTTGCAGCGCTCCGTCGAAGACGGGGCGCCCCCCTCCTTGCTAGATCCGCTATACGGGAAAGCCTATCTATGAGTGCATGGGCTTGGAGTGCCCGGCCGCCGCGCAGGCCGGTTCGTAATCACAGACATGGTGGCTGAACGGCGAGTGAGGGTGCGCGCCGGGCGGGCCGCTGACCTGGTAGCAGCGACTGGCGATAAACAGTTGCACCAATTCGCCGTCAAGCAGGCCGCTGGCGGCTTCGCTCTTGAGGATATCCAGCGCACGCTCCAATGGCATCGCCGGCTTGTAGGGGCGGTCGGACGCGGTCAGGGCATCGTAGATATCGCAGATGGTCATGATCCGCGACGCGCAGGGAATCGCATCGCCAATCAGGCCTTTGGGGTAACCGCTGCCGTCGAGTTTTTCGTGGTGGGCACCGGCGATATGCGGTACGCCTTGCAGGTCCGGGGTCCAGGGGATCAGGCTGAGGAATTCCTGGGTATGCACCACATGGCGCTCGATTTCGGCGCGCTCCTCGGCGGTTAGGCTGCCCTTGCGTACAGCCAGAGCGCCGAACTCGCCTTCGCTGAGCAGGCTGATCAGGCAATTGCCGGGGGCCTTGACCAGTTCGCCCTGAATCTCCTGCAGGTGCTGGAAATCCCCTTCGCTGAGCATGGTCGGCTCGTTGGCCTGGAGAATATTGTTCAGGTAACGGTCCAGGCGCGCGCACTCCTGGGCCAGCTCCGCTTCCAGCTGCAGACGCCGCTCGTCGCTGAGACCGCCCTGGTGCTGATAGGCGTGGAGCATCTTGCGCAGGGTCTGGTTATGCAGGTTTTCCTTGGCCAGGGCGACCCGGTAGCGCAGGTTCTCCAACACCGGCTCGGCGAGTTTCTTGGCCTTGACCAGCACATGCTCGCGCACTCCGACCTTGCCGAAGTCGTGCAGCAATGCGGCATAACGCAGCTCACGCAAGCCGTCGTCGCTCAGTGCCTGCTCGCGCAACCTGGCCTCGGGCGCATGGGGCAGTTGGCCGGCCAGGGTCAGGCACAGCTCGGCCACCCGGAACGAATGGCCGCTGGTGGTCGGGTCGCGTTGTTCGATGGCGAACACCGAGGCCTGGACGAAGCCGTCGAACAGGCGACTGATATCGTCCAGCAATTGGCGGTTCTCGATCGCCACCGCCGCCTGGCTGGCCAGGGCCCGCAGCGACACCGCGGTTTCCTCGTCGAAGGCGATCAGCTCGGGGTCGAGGGCATTACCGCCCGGACGCTGACGGTTGATGAACTCCAGCACCCCGACTACTTCATGCCGATGATTGAGCATGGGGATCGCCAGCAGCGACATGGTGCGATAGCCCATCTGCAAGTCGAATGAACGGTTGAAACGATAAGGGGCGTCCTCGGCGATGGCGTAAGTGTCGGCGATATTCAGCTCGGTGCTGGTCAGCGCCACATAGCCGGCAATCGAGGCTTTGCTCAGCGGCATGCGCTGATCCTGGAAGCTGTTCTGGCTCAGGGTGCCATTCTGGGTCAGCTTGAAGATCAACTGTGCGGGGGCATTGGCGCGGCGGCCAACCAGAAACAACGAGGCGGCGTCGCTGTTGGACAGGCGCCGGCCTTCGATCAGGATTTTCTCCAGCAGGCGATCCAGGTCGCGCTCCGCAGACAGCGCCAGGCCGACATCGACCAATTTGCTCAGATCATCGCGCTTGCCGGCCAGGGCCGCGGCCAATTGTTCGGTTTTGGATCTGAGGCTGTGCTGCTCCGCGGCAAAACGCAGCAGCGCACTGAGTTCTTCGGCGTTGGCGGCGGCCGGTAGCGGCAGGACCCCGGGCAGGTCCATGCAGCCGACCAGCATGGCCCCACAACCCTGCCAGTATTCGAGGGGCATCAGCTCCAGCAGGGCGTCATCCAACAGCAGCACGGGCAACTGCGCGGGCAGGGTTTGTGGGTGTTCGACCAGGCACAGGCGCACAGGGCATTCGTCCAGGCGCGCGCGCAACGGGTGACGCGCAAGCTCGACGCTATGGCCGAGGACAAGGCTGAGGGTATCCGTCATAACCATACTCCGCGCAAACCGGTTGCCAGGAATGCCACTGAGTATTGCACAAGATCCCCACCTTACCTGGCCATATGCTAGCGCCGAATATTGCTCAGACCGCCGGCTGCAACTGCATACCGCGCTGCATGCTGTGTGCATCGGCGACAAAGCAACGCGAAGCCTGCACCAGCGCCAGCATGGTCAGGAACAACGCGGCGGGGATCAGCAACATCGCGTCGTGCAGCCCGACCGCCTTGAACGCTTCGCTCATCTCGCTGGCGCCGGCCGCGAGCATCGCCGCCTGGGCGAAATGATCGGACAGCAGGCCCACCGCGATTGGCCCCAGGCCGCCACCGAGCAAATACAGCCCGGCGAAGAACAAGGCCATGGCGGTGGCGCGCAGGCGCGGCTCGACCACATCCTGAATCGCCGTGTAGACGCAGGTATAGAAGTTGTAAGCGAACAGCCAGCCAATGCTGAAGAAGCCGACGAACACTGCGACCTCGATCCGCCCGGCCAACAGCGCATAGGCAGTGGCCACAGCAGCGATCAGCATGCTCAGAGCGGCGAATAACAGGCGTCCGGTCGCCGAACGTTGATGAATGCGATCAGCCAGCCAGCCGCCGAGGGTCAGACCAAGCAAACCGGTCAAACCGACGATCACCCCGGTAGCCACGGCAGCCTGCTGCAGCGGCAACAGGAAATAGCGTTGCAGCATCGGCACCATAAAGGAGTTGCAGGCGTAGCTGGCGAAGTTGAACGCCAAACCGGCGACCACCAACCACCAGAACGTACGGATAGCCAGTACCTTGCGCACCGGGTTGGCCACCGGGGTGGACGCGACCTGAACCGCCTCGGTCCCTCCACGCTTGGGTTCTTTAATGAAGAACATGAACAGCGCCAGGATCAGCCCTGGTATCGCGGCGAGAAAGAATGGCGCACGCCAACTGTCGAACGCCTGAACCATGGCGCCGATGGTGAAGAACGCCAACAGCAGGCCCAGCGGCAGGCCCAGCATGAAAATGCCCATGGCCCGCGCCCGCTTGTGCGGCGGGAACAGGTCGCCGATCAGCGAATTGGCCGCCGGTGCATAGCTGGCCTCGCCAATGCCGACGCCCATGCGGATCAGCATGAAACTCCAGAAATTCCAGGCCATGCCATTGAGCGCGGTCAGGCCACTCCAGACGGCCAAGCCCCAACCCATGATCTTGCGCCGCGCGCCGGTGTCGGCCATACGCCCCAGCGGCACCCCGGCAATCGCATAGACGATGGTGAATGCGGTGCCTATCAGACCCAGCTGAAAATCGCTGAGGCCCCATTCCAGACGGATCGGCTCGATGATGATGGCGGGAATGGTGCGGTCGAAGAAGTTGAACAGATTGGCGAGAAAAAGCAGGAACAGGATGCGCCAGGCGTTGGCGACGTGCGGGGTTTGCTGCATGTAATCCATCTCTTTTTTGTTGTTCACGCTCCTATATTGGGAGCGGCACCGCCGGCCCTGGCGATGCGTGTCAGAGTTTACTGCGAGGCAATCTAAAAGGTTCGGCTTTTTCAGTCTGCGAATATTCACCAGATTTATACGGGCGGATGGCTTTGCCCGTGCCGACACGGGGGCAGCGACCGCGAAAAGCGGGGAATGTTCAAACCAATGGCGCCAATTTCACGATTCCCTGCTACAACCAAGTGTGAGCAGTTATTTCTGGTCGATGCCCATCACTTCTTCACCACCTGGATTGTCGCGGATGAAAACGAGAAAGAAAGCAGCCTCGAACGTTTCGCAGGAAGCCACGCTTGCGGATTTAGCCGATAACTTTCTCACTCCAGCAGAGGCTTCGCCGGAGCCGCCAGCGCCCAAGCGAGTGCCGGATCCAGCTGCCGCCACACCGATGGCGGCGCCAGCCGTTGTCGCCCCGCCCCGCCCTGCGCTGGACGACAGCGGCGAGCAGTACATGTACTTCACCGAAAGCGATATCGAACGCATCCTCGATAACCTCGATGGCCTGCGCAACCTGGTATTCCCGCCAGTCATCCAGGACGACGACAGCGAAAAACGTATCCAGCATTTCCCCTCCGTATGCCTGATCGGCCTGGGCCGCTGCGGCTCGAACATCGCCCTGGATGTCGCCTCCCTGGTCTACAACGCGCGGCAGTTCTACCTCAGCGAATTCAATAACGAAGAAAAGGCGGTCGCCGAGCAGGATTTCCGCCCGACCCGCTGGATCCGCAACAACCTGCTGCGCGC
>CAMPJN010000346.1 GCA_946886875.1 uncultured Pseudomonas sp. | reverse complement strand
CCTTATTTGCTTGCCACTATAGAGATTGGCCGCGGTTCTTTGTTACACCAGCTACCCGATGAATCATGGACCATTTTCCAGACGCTGCTTGCCGGCCTGTTGCGGGGGGTGGGGATGGGGGTACCCGGATGCAATCCGGGGAGATATACGGCACAAAGCCGCTCCCGGATTGCGCCAGGGCTTATCCAGGCTACTCGGGCTGCAAGGCGAAACCGACCCCGAAGCGGTTCCAGGCGTTGATGGTGCTGATGGCCAGGGTCAGGTCGACCATCTCCTTGTCGGTGAACTGCTCGCGCAGGCTCTCGAACCGCGCCTGCGGGGCGCCCTCCTGCGGTAACAGGGTCAGGCTCTCGACCCAGGCCAGGGCGGCGCGCTCGCGTGGGGTGAAGAAACTGGTCTCGCGCCATACGCTCAGGCATTGCAGACGCTGCTCGGTTTCCCCCGCCTGGCGCGCATCGTTGGCGTGCATGTTGACGCAGTAGGCGCAGCCGTTGAGCTGCGAGGCGCGCAGGCGCACCAGCTCCAGCAGGGACAGTTCCAGGCCGGATTTCTCCAGGGCCTGCTCCATGCCGAGCATTGCCTTGTAGGCATCGGGGGACAGTTTGTACCAGTTAAGACGGGCGCTCATCGCTTGTTCCTCTTGGTTACGGACTAGAAGTTGCGGATTAGGTTGCGGGCTCGCTCTTGGCGAATCCTTGGCACTATCCTAGAACGCAACTTGGCCTCCACAAATGGCCAATTTATGGAAATAACAGGTAGCCAATTCGATGGAACTGCATCTGAGCCTCGACGGCCGCGACGACCTGACCGGCCAGCTCTACCGCCAGCTGCGCGCCGCCATCCTCGACGGGCGCCTGGCCGCCGGCGACCGCCTGCCGCCGATGCGCTTTCTCGCCGAACGCTTGCAGGTGTCGCGCAAGACAGTCGGCGAAGCCTATGAACGGTTAGCCGCCGAGGGCTTTCTACAGGGCAAGGTGGGCAGCGGCACCTATGTCCGCGCCAGGTTGGCGCCGACCGAGCACCCTCGCCCGACGGCCGCGCTGCGGGCCAATCCGCACTGGCGCGCCATCGCCGCCAGCTGGCAGCCATTTCTGCAGCAGGCGCAGCGCTACAACTTCGCCGGCGGCACCACCGACAAGCGCCGCTTCCCCTTCGACACCTGGCGCGCTTGCCTGCAACGCGCCCTGCGCCTGCAGGCGCGCAGCCCAGCTTTCTATGCCGAGCCCCTGGGCGATCCAGAGCTGCGCCTGGCAATCGCCCGCTACCTGGCGATCAACCGCGCGGTGCGCTGCGACTGGAACGACATCCTGGTCAGCCAGGGCGCGCAGCAGGCTCTCGACCTGTTGGCGCGGGTGATGCTCAAGCCGGGCGATCTGGCCGTGGTCGAAGAACCCGGCTACCCGCCGGCACGGGCGATCTTCAGCGCGGCCGGTGCGCGGGTGATCGGCGTGCCGGTGGATGCCGAAGGGCTGCGGGTGGACCTGCTGCCGGCGCAGGCCAAGCTGGTCTATGTGACGCCCTCGCACCAATTCCCGCTGGGTCAGCCGATGAGCCTGCAGCGTCGCCTGGAGCTGCTGGAATGGGCGCGCGGGCGGCAGGTGCTGATCATCGAGGACGACTACGACGGCGAGTATCGCTTCGATGGCCGCCCCGTGGAGTCGCTGCAGAGCCTCGACAGTGAAGGCCGGGTGGCCTATGTCGGCACCTTCTCCAAGACTCTGTTTCCCGAGCTGCGCCTCGGCTACCTGCTGATGCCGCCGGCCCTGCGCGTCGAGCTGACGGCGGCCAAGTCCCTCGCCGACCGGCACAGCGCGAGCCTGCAACAACTGGCGCTGGCGCATTTCATCAGCAGCGGTGCATTCGCCAAACACACGCGACGCCTGCAACGCGAATACGCGCAACGCCGCCAGCGCCTGCTGACGCGTCTCTCCGGCGACCTGGGAACCTGGCTGGAACCGCTGCCGAGCGTGGCCGGCATGCACCTCGCGGCGCGCCTGCGCCAACCGCTGGATACCAGCCGACTCTGCGCGCAACTGGCCGAACGTGGCGTGCTGCTTGGCGACCTCGCGCCCTTCTACGCCGAGGGCCCGGCGGAGGCTGGGCTGCTCTTCGGCTTCGGCGCCATCGAGACCTCGGATATAGACCCGGCGCTGGATATCCTGCGCGAGTTGCTTAGCCAAGGCTGAAGGCCATCCAGTCCGTAGCCTGGATGCAATCCGGGGAGCGATGCCCGGCGCAAAACCGCTCCAGGATTTCATCCGCGGGAACGATCAAAGGTGGGGCGAACGCGCATAGGTAGGTCGGGTTAGCGGCAACCAACATCGCCTTTCACGACGCGGTATGAGCTGCCGCGTAACCCGACAACGCCCCCCAATCCCGGACAAAAGAAAACCCGCCGTAGCGGGTCTTCTTGTACAGCTGATGCAATCACGCCAATTCGTCGAAGCACTCGGCGATAATCGCCAGGCCCTTGTCCAGCAAGGCATCTTCGGCGGTCAGCGGCACCAGCACCCGCAGCACATTGCCGTAGGTGCCGCAGGACAGCAGGATCAAACCCTTGTCGCGGGCCTTGGCGACTATCTGCCCAGTCAGGGCCGCATTCGGCTTGTGCAAATCGCCACCTTCGAACAGCTCGATGGCGATCATCGCGCCCAGGGCACGCACGTCGCCAATCGACTTGTGTTTGGCCTGGATGGCTTTCAGGCCACTGACCAGGCGCTCGCCGACCACCTTGCAACGCTGCAGCAGGTTCTCTTCTTCGAACACGTCGATCACCGCCAGGGCCGCGGCGCAGGCGATAGGGCTGCCGGCGTAGGTGCCGCCCAAACCGCCAGGGGCGATGGCGTCCATATATTCGGCCTTGCCACATACGCCGGCCACCGGGAAGCCACCAGCGATGGATTTGGCGAAGGTGGTCAGATCGGCGGCAACGCCCATCTGCTCCATGGCGAAGAAGGTGCCGGTACGCCCGGCGCCGGTCTGCACTTCGTCGGCGATCAGCAGGATGCCGTGCTGGTCGCAAAGCGCGCGCAGGCGCTGCATAAAGTCTTTCGGCGCGACGTAAAAACCGCCCTCGCCCTGCACCGGCTCGATGATGATCGCGGCGATATCGCGCGGCTCGGCGTCGTTCTTGAAGATCCGTTCGATGCTGGCGATGGCGTCGTCAGTGCTCACCCCGTGCAGCTCGCACGGATACTGGGCGCGGTACACGCCGCCGGGCATCAGGCCCATGCCGGCCGAGTAAGGCGCCACCTTGCCGGTCAGCGACAGGGTCATCATGGTGCGGCCGTGGTAGCCGCCGGTGAAGGCGATCACCCCGGCGCGGCCGGTCGCGGCGCGGGCGATCTTCACCGCGTTCTCCACCGCTTCGGAACCTGTGGTGACCAGGAAGGTTTTCTTGGCGAAGTCGCCCGGCACCTTGGCGTTGATCTTCTCGCACAGCTCGACATAGGGCTCGTAGGCCAACACCTGGAAGCAGGTGTGGGTGAGCTTGGTCAGCTGTTCCTGCACCGCGGCTATCACCTTCGGGTGCAGGTGGCCGGTGTTGAGCACCGCGATACCGCCGGCGAAGTCGATGTACTCGCGGCCTTCGACGTCGGTGACGGTGGCGTTCTCGGCCTTGGCGGCGAAGATCGGATGGATCTGGCCCACGCCACGCGGAACGGCGGCCATGCGGCGTTGCATCAGGGATTCGTTGGTCTTGCTCATAAAGTCCTCATTCGCCGTTTATCAGGCCGGCGTAGTTCAAAGAGGCGTAACAGGTCAGGCGTGGCGGCATACGATGATCGACCGCGCAGCGTCCTGTTACAGGAATTAATAGTAGTTCTGCCGCTTGGCTCGGGTTCGCAATCGGGGCCGCAGTCTCACTGCTACCCCGACCCGCGATCCAACCAATGTTTCTTATGCGCTGCATCTTGGAAATTGATCGATCAGATGCCCAGGCACAGGTATTTGATTTCCAGGTAATCCTCGATGCCGTACTTGGAACCTTCCCGGCCTAAACCCGAGGCTTTCACCCCACCGAACGGCGCCACCTCGTTGGAGATCAGCCCGGTATTGACCCCGACCATGCCGTATTCCAAGGCCTCGGCCACGCGGAACACCCGGCCCAGATCGCGAGCATAGAAATAGGATGCCAAGCCGAACTCAGTATCGTTGGCCATGGCTATCACTTCGGCCTCGTCCTTGAAACGGAACAGCGGCGCCAGCGGGCCGAAGGTCTCTTCCTTGGCCACGGCCGCGGTTTTCGGCACATCGACCAGAATGGTCGGCTCGAAGAAGCTGCCGCCCAACGCATGAGGCTTGCCGCCGGCGATCAGCCGGGCGCCTTTGCTCAGGGCATCAGCGATATGTTCCTGCACCTTGGCCATGGCCTTGTCGTCGATCAACGGGCCAGTAGTGGTGCCTTCATCCAGACCGTTGCCGATCTGCAACTTGGCCACCGCGGCCTTGAGCTTCTCGGCGAAGGCATCGTAGACGCCGTCCTGGATATACAGGCGATTGGCGCAGACGCAGGTCTGGCCGTTGTTGCGGTATTTGGAGATCAGCGCGCCTT
>CAMPJN010000345.1 GCA_946886875.1 uncultured Pseudomonas sp. | reverse complement strand
GCTGGATCCAGCCGCTGGGCGTGTGCGTCGGCATCACCCCGTTCAACTTCCCGGCAATGATTCCGCTGTGGATGTTTCCTCTGGCCATCGCCGCCGGCAACACCTTTATCCTCAAACCGTCCGAACAGGACCCGTTGACGCCGAACCGCCTGGCCGAATTGTTTATCGAGGCCGGCGCGCCCAAGGGCGTGCTGCAGGTGCTGCACGGCGCCCGCGAAGTGGTCGACAGCCTGCTCACCCATCCGGATATCCGCGCGATTTCCTTCGTCGGCTCGGTGCCGGTCGGCCAGCACATCTACCGCACCGGCACCGCGCATCTGAAGCGTGTGCAGGCCTTCGCCGGCGCCAAGAACCATATGGTGATCATGCCCGACGCCAACAAACAGCAGGTGCTGAGCAACCTGGTCGGTGCCAGTTGCGGCGCCGCCGGACAGCGCTGCATGGCGATCAGCGTGGCGGTGTTCGTCGGCGAGTCGAAGCAGTGGATCGAGGAATTGCACGGACAGATGGCCGATCTGCAACCCGGCTATTGGACCAATGGCCATGCCGCCTTCGGCCCGCTGATCAGCCAGCAGGCCAAGCAGCGAGTGCTGCGCCTGATCGCCGAGGGCAAGGCTGAAGGCGCCGAGTGCCTGCTCGACGGTTCGCAGTGCGCGGTCGAAGGCTACCCGAATGGAAACTGGCTGGGCCCGACCCTGTTCCGCGGCGTGACGACCAAGATGGGCCTGTACCGCGAGGAAATCTTCGGTCCGGTGCTGGTGTGCATGGAGGTCGATACCCTCGAGCAGGCGATCGAACTGGTCAACGCCAGCCCCTACGGCAACGGCACCTCGATCTTCACCCGCTCCGGCGGCGCAGCCAGGCATTACCAGCATGCGGTGGAAGTCGGCCAGGTCGGCATCAACGTGCCGGTACCGGTGCCACTGCCGTTCTTCTCCTTCACCGGCTGGAAAGGCTCGTTCTACGGCGACCTGCACGCCTATGGCAAGCAAGGCGTGCGCTTCTTTACCGAGACCAAGACGGTGACCAGCCGCTGGTTCGATGAGGACTCGGTGGCGGGAGCGAATATGACCATTCAACTGAAATGAAGGTAGCTATGCGCATATCTGGCGCGGCGTTTTCGCTCAGCGGCAGCGCCATGCCGAGGTCGGCGGAGCGATCAAATCAGCCAATTTTCGCCTGTAAATCTGGTACCAACGTACAACCTTACCAATGGCAAGTGCGATGGGTCGCAGCCTTGGGACAAAGGAGATGCAGTAAATATAGGTTACAGCGTACAAGCCCTCCCCAGTTGCACAACCACAACGGGGAGAACCTTTATGAAATCGAAAACCCTTGCCACTCTGATCTGCTGGGCGGGGCTGAACACTGGTGCGCAAGCCTCCGAGCCCGTCACTCTCGGGCTCAACTATCCGCACACAGGCACCTATAAAGAAGAGGGATTGGCACAGATGCGTGGTGCTCTACTTGCCATCGACGAGCTGAACGCCCAAGGCGGCGTGCTCGGCCGACCACTGCGGATTTCCAGCAGGGACGACGCCTCGCGCCCGGAAAAAGCCTTACACAACGTCGACGAACTGGCCAACGAAGGCGCGGTAATGCTCTTCGGCGGCTCCGGCGGCTCCAACAGCTCCAGCGCCGCCGGCAAACGGGCCAAGGAGCGCGGTTTACTCTACTTCGGCGCCCTGAGCTACTCCGACGACACCACCGGCAAGGACGGCCATCGCTACACCTTCCGCGAGAGCAACAGCGCCTCGATGAGCGCCCGCGTACTCGGCGATTACCTGCACAAGACCCTGCCGAACAGACGCTACTTCTATGTCACCTCCGACAACCCCTGGGGCCTGGGCACCGAGAACGACCTGCGCCAAGCCACCGCCAGCAGCAACGCCGCGCTCCACCCCAGCGCCAAAGTTCCCTTTCCTGGGGCGCACATGTCCAACTATCAGGACGCGCTGACCAAGGCTGCGGCGACTGACGCCGAAGTACTTGTCCTGGTCCTGTTCGGCGAAGAAATGGTGCATGCCATGGGTATCGTCCATCGCCTGGGCCTGAGCAAACGCATGCAAATCGTGGTGCCCAACCTGACCCAGAGCATGATCGAGAATGCCGGCCCCGGCGTGATGCAAGGCGTGATCGGCACCGAACCCTGGACCTGGCGCGTACCCGAGCTGGAGAAATCCGCAGCCGGCATGGCCTTCGTCAAGAACTTCAGTGAGCGCTATGAGATGTATCCGTCCAGCGCCGCCGCCTCGGCCTACAGCATCGTTCACCAATGGGCCGACGCGGCGAAGCGTGCCAATAGCTTCGACAGCGAAGCCTTGATCAAAGCCCTGGAGGGCCACCGATATAGCCTGCTGAAGGATGAGCAGGAATGGCGCGCCTTCGATCACCAGAACGTGCAGACCATCTATGCCGTGAAGGTCAAGTCGCGCGAAGAAGTGATGAAAGACCATTTCAAGCAGGATTATTTCGAGATCGTCGACCGTATGACTGGCGAGCAGGCCGCCCCTTCCCTAACCGAATGGCAAGCCGAACGCCGCGCCGCCGGACAGCCGATTACCCTGCAGTGAGTACCTATGGACGTGAAACTTAGCAATGAACAAGTCTTTTTAACGGTCTGTTAGACCAAAAGACGATCTCAACAATAGGTCTAGTGGCGTAAAACTGCTCTCAGCTATAACAAAAACAAGGAGCACCGCCATGCAACGACTAACCGCCACCCTGGCCCTGTGGGCCGGGATTACCGCCTGTGCGCAGGCCGCTGAGCCGATTACCCTCGGTCTCAACTACCCACGCACCGGCCCGTACAAGGAAGAGGGATTAGCCCAGATGCGCGGAGCCATACTCGCCATCGACGAGCTCAACGCCCAGGGCGGCGTGCTCGGCCGTACGCTGCGCCTGTCCACCAAGGACACTGCCTCGCGCCCGTCGAAAGCGGTGCGCAATGTCGACAAGCTGGCCGCCGAAGGCGCGAGCATGCTGTTCGGCGGCTCGTCCAGCGCGGTGGCGATCGCCGCCAGCAAACGCGCGGCGCAGCATGGCCTGTTGTATTTCGGCACCCTCACCTACTCCAACGACACCACCGGCAAAGATGGCCACCGCTATATGTTCCGCGAGTGCAACAACGCCTGGATGAGTGCCTACGCCCTTGGCGGCTACCTGAGCAAGAACCTGCCGAACAAGAACTACTTCTACGTTACCTCCGACTACACCTGGGGCCACACCACCGAAAGCTCGTTGCGCCAGACCACCAATAGCGATGACCTCGGTAAACATCCCGGTACCAAGGTGCCCTTCCCCGGCGCGCGCCTGGCCGATTACACCAAGGCCCTCAAGCAAGCCGCGGCGAGTAAGGCCGAAGTGCTGGTATTGGTGCTGTTCGGCGAGGACCTGGTGCGTGCCATGCGCATCGCCAAGGATCTGGGCCTGACCGCGCGTATGCAGGTGGTCGCGCCTAACCTGACCCAGAGCATGGTCGAACAAGCCGGCCCCGGTTTGATGGAAGGGGTGCTCGGCACCGAGCCCTGGACCTGGCGCGTGCCGGCCCTGGAGAAATCCGTGCACGGCGAAGCCTTCGTCAAAGCCTTCAGCGAGCGCTATGAGATGTACCCGTCGAGTTCCGCCGCCTCGGCTTACAGCATCGTTTATCAGTGGGCCGACGCCGCCAAACGGGCCAAGAGCCTGGACAGCGAAGCCCTGATCAAAGCCTTGGAAAATCACCGCTATCAATTACTCAAAGACCCGCAAGAGTGGCGTGCCTTCGATCACCAGAACGCGCAGACGATGTATGTCGTCAAAGTGAAAGCCCGCGCCGAGGTGCTCAAAGACCCGCTCAAGCAGGACTACTTTGCAATCGTCGATCGTCTCGACGCCAGCCAGACCTCGCCCGACCTTGCCCAATGGCAGGCCGAGCGACGCGCCGCTGGGCAACCCCTGACCCTGCAATGAGGACTTATGGACTTCGAACTCAGCGATGAACAACGCCTGCTGGTAGACAGCGCCCGCCAGTTCGCCCGCCGCGAGCTGGCGCCCCATGCCGCCGACTGGGATCGCGACCACCACTTCCCGGTGGATGTGATCAAGCGCGCCGCCGAGCAAGGTTATCTGGCCCTGTATATCCAGGAAGAGGACGGCGGCCTGGGGCTTTCCCGGCTGTCCGCCTCGCTGATCTTCGAACAACTGTCGGCCGGCTGCATCGCCACCACGGCCTTCCTCACCATCCACAACATGGCCTCGTGGATGCTCGCCTCCTTCGCCGACCAGGCGCTGAAGGACGCCTGGTTGCCGCGCCTGGTCAGCGGCGAATTGCTCGCCTCCTATTGCCTGACCGAACCGGACGCCGGCTCCGACGCCGCGCACCTGCGCACCCGCGCCAAACGCGATGGCGAGGACTATGTACTGGACGGCAGCAAATGCTTTATCTCCGGCGCCGGCAGCACCAATGTATTGATCGTGATGGCCCGCACCGGCGAGGACAGCGGCGCCAAGGGCGTGTCCTGCTTCCTGGTGCCGGCCGACGCCGAGGGCGTGAAGTACGGGCGCAACGAACTGAA
>CAMPJN010000344.1 GCA_946886875.1 uncultured Pseudomonas sp. | reverse complement strand
CAGGTGCTCGGCGGCGTGCCGATGGTCGAGGTCGAACGCGCGGATGGCGCCAAAGAAGGAAAGCCGCCGGCCATTCTGTTCTTCATTCTGATGATGGTCGTTCTGGGCTTGCTCGGTGGCGGCAGGGGCCGTGGACGTCGTGGCGCACTGGCAGCCGGTCTACTGGGCGCCAGCGTCGGCCGCGGCGGTTTCGGTGGCGGTGGAGGCGGCGGTTTTAGCGGCGGTGGCGGCAGCTTCGGTGGCGGTGGCGCTTCCGGCGGCTGGTAATTCAATTCAACGAGTAAAAGACCCCATGGCCTTATTGAACGAAAGCGAACAGCGGCAGGTCGCCGCGGCGATCAACGCGGTCGAGCGCGAGACCGATGCCGAGCTGGTCACGGTACTGGCGGCGCGGGCCGACGATTACACCTATATCCCTTTGCTCTGGGCCAGCGTGCTGGCCTTGCTGGTACCAGGCGCACTGAATTATTTCTTCGCCTGGTTCAGTGCTCAGGAGCTGCTGCTGGTGCAGTGGCTGAGCTTTGCCGGCTTGAGTCTGCTGTTGCGCATCCCGACACTGACAACCCGTCTGATACCTCGCAGCGTGCGCCATTGGCGCGCGGCCAATATGGCGCGCCGGCAGTTCCTCGAACACAACCTGCACCAAACCGCAGGCGCCACCGGCATGCTGATCTTCGTCTCGGAGGCCGAGCACTACGTGGAGATTCTGGTCGACCGCGGTATCTCCGCCCAGCTACCCGACGAAACCTGGCAGGCAATAGTCGCGACCTTTACCCAACGGGTTAAACAGGGCCAGACCCTGCAGGGCTTTCTCGGCTGCATCGAGGCCTGCGGCGCACAGCTCAAGCAACATGTACCGGCGACCCATGAGCGCAATGAGCTGCCCAACCATCTGGTGGTGCTGCCCTGAGGCCTTGACCGGTAGGTTGGGCTGAGCTCCGCTAAGCCCAACACAGCGATCCCCCGTTAGGCTTCGCAAGCTCAGCGCCAACCTACGCAGCCTTGTAGACCTTATGAAATCCGAGGAAATGTGTGGCCGCATAGATCGCTCCCGGATTGCATCCGGGCTACGGGACGGCGCGTTGTAGGAGCGGCCTTGGCCGCGATTGGCCATTCCCGATCAGCTAGAACCCACGCACCCGCTGCAGCGCCTGGGCCATTTTCGCCGCGGGGACTTTTTGCAGGTTGCAGAGCAGTGCGTGGGATACCTCGGCGATGCCGTGGCGTTCGCGCAGCAGTGCGGCCATAAAGCACGTCAGGTTGGCGGCCATTTCCGCATCGGCCATCGCCCGGTGGGCCTGGCCGGTATCCGGCAGGCGAGCCCAGCGGTTGAGGGTGCCGAGCTTGTGGTTCGGCGCCTGCGGCAACAGGCGCCGCGCCAACAACAATGAGCAGGCGAACGGTTGTACGCGGCGGCGGCGGATCAGTGCCAGTTCGGCATCCCAGAATTTCTGATCGAAGCTGGCGTTATGTGCCAGCAGTGGCCGCTCGCCGACGAAATCCGCCACCTCCTGCATCACCTGGGCCGCTGGCGGCGCGCTGCGCAGCATGGCGTTGCTGATGCCGGTGAGCTGTTCGATAAAGGGCGGCACCCAGGCGCCACTGTTCATCAGGCTCTGATAACGGGCGACGATCTGCCCATCTTCGACTATGACCACACCGATCTCGGTGGCGCGGGCCTGTTGCGCCGGCGACATGCCGGTGGTTTCGAAATCGAGTACGGCGATTGAATCTGCAAGCATTTATCAGTTTCTCAACAACAGAGCGCCGTCGATCGGCACGTAGCGACTGGCGGCGCGCACCAGCGATTGCGCGGTCAGCCCCGGCACGCCGTAGGCCACCGCCTCGACACCATAGCTGCCGCGGATTTTTTCCAGCAGCAGGTCGAAGTCGCCGTCGCCGGAGGCCAGCACCACCTGATCGACCCGCGGCGCGGCATCCATGATGTCGATGGTGATGCCCACATCCCAATCGCCCTTGGCCGAGCCGTCACTGCGCTGGATAAAGGGCTTGAGCTTCACGGTGAAACCGAGGTTGCGCAGGATCTGCTGAAACTGCTGCTGCTTCTGATCGCCGCGGTCGATGGCGTAGGCATAGGCTTCGACGATCTGCCCGTGCTGGCTGACATCGGCCCACAGGGCGGCGTAATTGAAATGGCAACCATAGGCCTGGCGCACCGTGTAATAGAGATTCTGCACATCGGCGAACAGGGCGATCTTCTTCAACTGTGATCCTCGGCGGGCAATTGGCGGTGGATTGCGCGGGCGGTTTGGAAACGGCCTGCTAGAGTTGCTCGCCAGTATGCCAGCCAATAACCCAGGACTGTCGAAATGCCTCGAAGCGATCCGCCCGCACTACTGATCATCGATATGCAGCAGGGCATCCAGCGCCTTGGCCAAGCACGCAACAATCCCGAGGCGGAAACCCGCATCGCCAGCCTGCTCGGCCATTGGCGTCAGGCCGGTTGGCCGCTGGCGCATATTCGCCATATCTCCCGCGAGGCGGGCTCGGTGTTCGCCCCGGGGCAGAGCGGCGCGCTGTTCCAACCGGAACTGGCACCGCTGCCGGCCGAACAGGTATTCGAGAAGAACGTCACCGATGCCTTTACCCACAGCGGCCTGGAACGCTGGCTGCATGTGCGCGGCATTCGCGCTGTGGTGATAGTCGGGGTGGCCAGCGAAAACTCGGTGGAGGCCACGGCGCGCAGCGCCAGCAATCTGGGCTTCGCCACTCAGGTGGTGACGGACGCCTGTTACACCTTCGCCAAAGTCGATTATTCCGGCCACCCGCGCAGCGCCGAGGAGGTACACGACATGAGCATGGCCAACCTGCGCGACGAATATGCCGAGGTGCTGCAGAGCACCGCTTTGATCAGCGCGCTGTTTGGAGCGCCTGGGCGGATCGGCTAAAGTTGCGACCCACTCAATCGTGATTACCGCCGATGAATCCGCTCCACGTGCTGCGCGACGCCTGGTTCTTTTTCAGCCACAACCTGCTGGCGATCGCCCGCCTGTGCCTGCCGCTGATCGTGCTCGAAGCGCTGCTGCAGCAGCAGGTCGGCGCAGCGGTGGCGGCCGAGTCCAAGGCGCTCTATCGGATACTCGTCGGGCTGTTGTTCTACCCGCTGTACACAGGTGCGCTGATTCTGTTTCTCGATGCGCGCAGCAACGGCCAGATGCCCGCGGCGCGGGATTTGCTCGCGGTCAGCCTGCGCCTGTGGCCGGCATTCGCCCTGCTGGCGGGGTTGAATACCCTGGCGGTCCTGCTCGGCGCCTCGCTGTTCGTTCTGCCGGGCCTGTGGCTGATGATCAAGCTGGCGTTCGCCGAGTACCTGCTGGTGCTACGCGGCGTCGGCCCGCTGAAGGCGCTGCATGAAAGCTTCGAGATGACCAGCGGCTACTTCTGGCCGATGCTGACGTGCATGTTGAGCGTGGCGCTGCCGCTCTGGCTGCTGGATGGCTGGCTGCAGCAGAATCAGGCCGGCGATTTGCTCGACCTGCTATTGAGCAGTCTCAACGGCTTCCTGCAGTTGTTCAGTACCGTGGTGGTGTTTCGCCTGCTGATGTTGCGTAGCGCCTTGCCCACCCGCGATTGATTAAAGGCGAACCAATCGACGCCGGATCAGTCGGTAATTGCGAGATCTCAAGGAGGAACCCGTATGACAGAGCCAAACCCGAGCATCATTTCCCATGTTTCCATCGGCACCAACCAGTTCGACGAGGCCGTAGCCTTTTACGACAAGGTGCTGGCGACTCTGGGCTGCAAGCGCATCCTGGCGTTTCCCGGCGCCGTCGCCTATGGCCGCGAATACCCGGAGTTCTGGGTGCAGAAGCCGATCGACGGGCTGGTGGCGAACGTCGGCAACGGCACCCATTTCGGCTTTTTCGCCCACGACAAAGAATCGGTGCGGGCCTTCTATCAGGCGGCGCTGGACGCCGGTGCGAGCGCCGATGGCGCACCTGGGCCGCGGGCCGAATACGGCGAGCCCTATTACGGCTGTTTCGTCCGCGACCTCGATGGGCACAAGATAGAAGCGGCGTATTGGGATATGGACCTGGTCAACGAACTCTATGTCGAGCCGCACCAGCACGGAGAAACACCGCTCTGGTAGTCCGAATGCCATCCGGGGAAATGCATAGCCGTACAATCCGCCCCCGGATTGCAGTCGGGCTACGAAAATGCGCTTTTGTAGGGTGGACATAGCGAAGCTTTATCCACCGCTGGAACCCAGATGGCGGACAAGCCTTCGGCATGTCCGTCCTACGATATTTTTTAGCGCCTTGCCTACGACCCGCTAACGGCGCCCCGCCTGCTGCGGTTTCATCCCCGACAAACGCGGCAACAACGCGCGCTCGAACAAACGCGGAAAGAAGCGCGCCAGCATCCGCGCGCGCCAGTTGACATTGGACAGCACCAACAAACGCCGACGCTTGAGGGCGCCGCGATAGATGGCCTCGGCGACATCCTGCGGCGAGGCCACCTTGCCCATGGCCAGCGGCGGCTGCGCGGCCACCGAGCCATCGCCGACCAGGGCGTTCTTGCGCAGGTCGGTGGCGG
>CAMPJN010000343.1 GCA_946886875.1 uncultured Pseudomonas sp. | reverse complement strand
CAGATCGAAGTGGGTTTCCCCTCGGCCTCGCAAACCGATTTCGATTTCGTCCGCGAGCTGATCGAAGGCGGCCATATCCCCGACGACACCACTATCCAAGTGCTGACCCAGGCCCGCGAAGACCTGATCACCCGTACCTTCGAATCGCTGGTCGGCGCCAAGCAGGCCATCGTGCATGTCTACAACGCCACCGCGCCGAGCTTCCGCCGTATCGTGTTCAATCAGGACAAGGCCGGCGTGGTGAACATCGCGGTCAACGCCGCGCGGATCATCAAGGACCTCGCCGCCCGGCAGCCGGACACCCGCTGGACTTTCCAGTATTCGCCGGAGATCTTCACCTCCACCGAGCTGGAATTCGCCGTGGAAGTCTGCGATGCAGTGCTCGACGTCTGGCAACCGACGCCGGACAACAAGGCGATCCTCAACTTGCCGGCGACCGTGGAAGTGGCCACACCGAATGTCTACGCCGACCAGATCGAATGGTTCGGCCGCCATATCAGCCGTCGCGACAGCGTACTGATCAGTCTGCATACCCATAACGACCGCGGTACCGGCGTGGCCGCCAGCGAGCTGGGCCTGATGGCCGGCGCCGACCGCGTCGAAGGCTGCCTGTTCGGCAACGGCGAACGCACCGGCAACGTCGATCTGGTCAACCTGGCATTGAACCTCTACACCCAGGGCATTCACCCGGGCCTGGACTTCTCCGATATCGACAACGTGCGCAAGGTCGTCGAGGAGTGCAACCAGATTCCCGTGCACCCGCGTCATCCTTATGTCGGTGACCTGGTGCATACCGCGTTTTCCGGCTCGCACCAGGATGCGATCCGCAAGGGCTTCAGCCAACAGGATCCGGACGGTATCTGGGAAGTGCCCTACCTGCCGATCGACCCGGCCGATATCGGCCGCAGTTACGAGGCGGTGATCCGGGTTAACAGCCAGTCCGGCAAAGGCGGCATTACCTATCTGCTGGAACAGGAATACGGCATCTGCCTGCCGCGGCGCATGCAGATCGAATTCAGCCAGGTGGTGCAGAAGGAAACCGACCGCCTCGGCCTGGAAATGAGCGCCGGGCAGATCTATCAACTGCTCGACCGCGAATACCTGCAAGCCACTGCGCCCTACGCCCTGAAAGGTCACCGCCTGCAGGAAGAAAACGGCACCAGCGCGGTCGACGTGGAAGTTGTCAGCGAAGGCGAAAGCCAACATTGGCGCGGCATTGGCAAGGGCCCGCTGGAAGCCCTGGTGGCCGGGTTGCCGGTCGCCGTGGAAATCATGGACTACAGCGAACACGCCATCGGCGCCGGCACCAACGCTAAAGCCGCGGCCTATATCGAACTGCGGGTCAACGGCGGGCGCGCCCTACATGGCGTCGGCATCGATGAAAACCTGACCACGGCAAGCTTCCGTGCCCTGTTCAGCGCACTGAACCGCGCGTTGGCACAAGCCGAGGCACAGGCTGCCTGATCAGCGCTGGGCAAACCGAAAACGCCGGGCATTGCCCGGCGTTCTTGTTTTCGAAAAGTCAGAATCGCCGAACTCAGAGATCGATGATCATCAATACGGCAAATGCGAGAGCCGCCAACCCGATAGTGAACAGCAGGCCAACGCCGGCTGCACGCCAGTTGGAGAGGAAGGCACCACCGGCCTCGGTGTGCTGCTCGATATCCGCCTCCATCAGGTTCTTTGCCAGAACCATCATGGCGGCCAACTGGGCGATGGCGAAAGGCATGGCGGGCACTTCCTCGGGTAAGACGAAAGCCAGCACCAGCGTCACCAGCAGCAAGGCGACCGAGGTCGCCCAGACCATCGCCACCCGATCCGCTCGACCGAGCAACTGCAGGTTATGCGCCAGTAGCCAGGCCCCGGCCAACGGCGTGCCAAGGAAAGTCGCCAGTGCCACAGCGCTGAGGCGGTACAGCGGAAGCGGGCTGGTGGTAACCAGCTGCAGACCGGCCTGCGGCGGCTGGAAGGGGTTATTGCCGTGAACGTCCATGTCGAAATCTCCTGATCAAGTCAAAGTGAAAGCATCCGCATCCAAGTGCGCGGGGAACCGCTCGCGGTAAGCGGTAAGCGCCGAGGCCGAGAGCCGGGAGCGGAACACCCCGTCGGCCTCGCCAGCCTGCAGCAGGCTGCTGCCCTGGAAATCCAAAACCTGGGAGTCGCCAGTATAGCCATGGCCCTTGCCGTCCTCGCCGACGCGGTTCACAGCCGCTACATAGCAGAGGTTCTCGATAGCCCGCGCAGGCAATAGCCGATTCCAATGCTGACGCCGCGCCGCCGGCCAGTTGGCGGTATACAGCAGCAGATCGGTGGTGTGCGGATCGCGGCTCCAAAGCGGGAAGCGCAGGTCGTAGCAGATCAGTGGGCGCACCCGCCAGCCGTTGAGTTCGAGCACGACTTGTTCGTCGCCGGCCGCATAGTGTTTGTGCTCGCCGGCCATGCGGAACAGATGGCGCTTGTCGTAATGCGCAACAGTGCCGTCCGGCCGCGCCCAGAGCAGGCGATTGCGGTAGCTGCCGTCAGCTGCCCGGATGATCAGGCTGCCGGTCACCACGGCATCGACGCGCTTGGCCTGCTCGCTCAGCCAAAGGCTGGTCGGACCGTTCTCCGGTTCGGCCAGGGCGGCCGAGTCCATGGAGAAGCCGGTGCTGAACATCTCCGGCAACACTATCAGGTCTGCCCCCCGGGCCTGCTCCAGCAGGGTCTCGAAATGCGCGCGGTTAGACGCGGGGTCCTGCCATGCCAGTTCGGTCTGGATCAGCGCCAGTTCGAGATCAGGCAAAGCCGTTAAATCGCGCATAATTTCTCCGCCGCCTGGCGCAGGGTTTCCTCGCGCTTGGCGAAACAGAAGCGCACCAGACGTAAATCTTTTGGCGCCTGCTGGTAGAACACCGATACCGGGATGGCCGCCACGCCATGTTCGCGGGTCAGCCACTCGGCCATCGCCACATCATCCAGATCGTCACGAATCGCCGAGTAGTCGGCCAGCTGAAAATAGGTGCCGGCTGCGCGGACGAACTCGAAGCGCGAATCGATCAACAGATCGCAAAAAAGGTCGCGTTTGGCCTGATAAAAGGCCGGCAGCTCTTCGATATGTTCCGGGTGTTCGGCCATAAAATCGGCCAGCGCCCACTGCAACGGGGTGACGCCGCAGAAGCTGACGTACTGATGCACCTTGCGCAGTTCGGCACTCAAGGCCGGCGGCGCCACCACATAGCCGGTCTTCCAGCCGGTAACGTGGTAAGTCTTGCCGAACGAACTGACCACAAAGGCGCGTCGATACAACTCGTCATGGGCGAGCACGCTGGCGTGCTTGAGCCCGTCGAACACCAGGTGTTCATAGACCTCGTCGCTGATCAGGTAGATATCACGATCGCGAATCAGCGCCGCCAGTTGATCCAACTCGGCCCTTGAGATCAGTGCGCCACTGGGATTGTGTGGACTGTTGAGGATAATCAGCCGGGTCCTGTCGCTCAGCGCTTCACCAAGGCGCTGCCAATCGATGGCGAAGCCCGGCGATGCCAGTGGAACATGCACGCAGCGACCGCCGGCCAACTGCACCGAGGGCTCGTAGCTGTCGTAACAAGGATCGAAGACGATGACCTCATCGCCGGGATGGATCAACGCCTGAATCGCGCAGAAGATCGCCTGGGTCGCGCCGGGGGTGATGGTAACTTCACTGTCGGCGCTGACCGTGCGCCTATGGCAACGGGCGATTTTCGCCGCGACCTGTTCGCGCAACGCCGGCAAGCCGGTCATGGGTGCGTATTGGTTATGCCCGGCGGAGATATGCCGCGCGACCGCATCGCGCAATGCCTGCGGCCCGTCGAAATCGGGAAAGCCCTGGGACAGATTGAGCGCCCCGGTTTCCAGGGCGAGCTGTGACATGCGGGTGAAAATGGTGGTGCCGACGCTGGGCAGCTTGCTGGAGATCATCGCTCTATTCCGTAGGGCGGGTGCAACCCGCCAAAAACCCCAAACTGGCGGGTTTCACCCGCCCTAAACCACTGTTGATAGCGCAGAATAGCCGAACACCTAGAAAGGCAAAAGGCACCCGAAGGTGCCTTTGCAGAGACGCTCAATTAAAGCTTAGCGCTTGTCTTTGCGCTTCTTCTCGGCCTTTTTGTGGTGGCTCATCAAACGGCGCTTCTTGTTCACCTGGCGATCGGTGAGGGTATTTTTGTTGCCCTCGTAGGGGTTTTCGCCGCCTTTGAATTCGATACGGATCGGCGTGCCGACCAGCTTGAGCACACGCCTGTAGGTGTTTTCCAGGTAGCGCACATAGGACTTGGGCACTGCATCGACCTGGTTGCCGTGGATCACGATCAGCGGCGGGTTGGCACCACCCAGGTGGGCGTAACGCAGCTTGATCCGGCGATTGTTGACCATCGGCGGCGCGTGATCGCCAACCGCGTCTTCGAGGATCTGGGTCAGGCGGTTGGTCGGCCAGCGAGTGATCGCCGACTTGAACGAAGCCTGCACCGACTTGTACAGGTTACCCACGCCGGTGCCGTGCAAGGCGGAGATAAAGTGGATATCGGCGAAGTCGACGAAGAACAG
>CAMPJN010000342.1 GCA_946886875.1 uncultured Pseudomonas sp. | reverse complement strand
AGATCGAACATCGGCCGGTTCTCGGCATCGGTGATCTGGATGCGCAAACCGTCCTGGGTGATCTCGAACAGGATCTGGTCCTTGAAGCGCTGCAGCTGCGGATTTTCCTCGACCTTGTTCTGCAATTCCTGAAGCAACAGCTCGAGGCGTTCGCGCTCCATCTCTTCGGCGATGCTCTCGGCCTGCTCGGGGTCGACATCGGTCTGGCCGCTGTCCTGTTGCTCTTGCGGCTCGGGATTGAGGGTGCGATCAGGTGCCGGGGTCGGCGAGCCGCCCAAATCGATGACGTAAGGACTGGCGCTTTCGGAAAAGCCGATGGGGTCTTTGAAATAACCGGATATCAACTTCTTCTGTTCCGGGGTGGCCACGGACATCAGCCACATCACCAGAAAGAACGCCATCATCGCCGTGGCGAAGTCGGCGAAGGCGATTTTCCAGGCGCCGCCGTGATGGCCCCCAGCGACCTTCTTGACCCGCTTGACGATAATCGGCTGATTGTTTTCCATGGCTCAGCCGTCAGCCTCCACGCATCGCCTGCTCAAGCTCGATAAAGCTTGGGCGATGGGCCGGGTACAGAACCTTGCGGGCGAACTCGACGGCAAGCGAAGGCGGCATGCCGGACGCCGAAGCCACCAGGCCGGCCTTGATCGCCTCGTAGACGTTCAATTCTTCCTTGGCATCGTGCTCCAGAGCGCCCGACAACGGGCCGAAGAAGCCATAGGAGGCGAGAATCCCGAGGAAGGTACCGACCAGCGCGGTACCGACTTTCTGGCCGATCTCCGCGTTATCCGCTTCGGCGAGAATCGACATGGTGATCACGATGCCCAGCACGGCCGCGACGATACCCATGGCCGGCATGCCATCGGCGACTTTCGCCACGGCATGGGCGGGGTGATCGAGTTCTTCCTTGAGGCTGGCGATTTCCATGTCGAACAGGGCTTCCAGCTCGTGCGGCGCCATATTGCCGGAGGACATGATGCGCAGGTAATCGCAGATATAAGCGGTCATCCGTTCATCTTTGAGGATTGCCGGGTACTTGCTGAAAATCGGACTGGCCGCCGGCTCTTCGACGTCGCTCTCGATAGCCATCATGCCTTCGCGACGGCTCTTGTTGAGGATCTCGTAAATCAGCTTCAACACATCCAGGTAGTAGCCATGGGTGTAGCGAGAGCTGAACATCTTCAAGGATTTCTTGAACACATGCATGAACATGTGACCGGGGTTGGCCTGCAGGAAAGCGCCCAACGCCGCACCGCCGATGATCAGAATTTCGAAAGGGTGCACCAAGGCCATGAACTGACCGCCGGAAAGCACAAAGCCGCCCAGCACACTGGCAAGCACCACAATAATGCCGATGATTTTTACCATAAAAACTACGTGCCAAAGCCAAGAGAGTGAGGGCTACGCAAAACAACCCTTCTATTTATCGGAAGTTATGCGCGAGACTATAGCCAGTTAAGGCTAAAAGCCAGCTTGGCTCAACCCGCATGCCCATACCATCACCCCCTCCGCGCACCCTCGCCGCCTGGCTTAAACAGCTGGATAACCCGCCATTGCCCGTGCCCGCAGAAAACTTGCTGAGGGTACAGCGGGTGCTGGCCGACAGCCGGAGCTCCTTGCGCGAGATTGCCGACTCGATGCGCGACAGCCCCGCCATTGCCTTATGCGTGCTGCGCGAAGCCAACCGTCCGAGCCAGGGCCAGAACGAACCCGCGGAAAGCCTGGAAAGCGCGCTGAACCGACTGGGCCTGAAACGCACCGAAGATCTGCTCAAGCTGCAACCGGCACTGCCCGCCGAGCAGATCCCCCTGGGCTTGCGGCAGATGCAGTTGATCAGCGAACACGCTGCTCAGCAAGCCAATGGCCTGTTCGCCGGGCGTCTGGCGCGCCTGTGGCAGGAGATCCACTGGGGCAGCCTGCTGTTTCTCGCGCCCGTATGGGCATTGCTCGGCGCCTATCCGCAACTGTTCAGCGCCTGGGAACAGCGCGTGCTGATCAAAGGAGAGCCCGCCAGCAAAGTCGAACAGGAACTGCTCGGTATTCCGCTGCTGCGCCTGTGCCTGGCTTTGGCGGAGCGCTGGCGTCTACCCGAGTGGATCGTGCTCGGCTACCGCCTGCTGCTCAACGACCGGCGCCTGTTGGTCAAAGCGCTGCATATCGCCCGCGACAACGAGCACCCTATCCATCAACGGCAGATGCTCGACGACGACCCGACGCTGCGCCGCTGGCTGACCCAACCGGCCAATTGCATCCTGCTCGCCAACGGCCTGACGCTCAGCGCTCACTACGCCTGGAACGACCCGCACAGCCTGCGCTGGCAGCGCCTGACAGGCCTGTACATGCAACTGCCACTGGATGAAGTGCAGCAGCAGGTCCACCGCAACGCCGCGCAACATGCGCGCCAACAACCACCGCAGGGTCTCTGGCACCCCGCCGAAGCGCTGATCTGGCCATGGGATGCACGACATCTGCGTGAAGCACCAGTCGCCGCACCCACCCCCAAGCCGAACCCATGGCGCCAAGCGTGCGCCCAACTCCTGGCCCAGCCGAGCCCGTTCGGCAACGTCGTGCAGCTCACCGCCTGCATGCGCGATGCCATTCAGGCCTGCGGCATGCAGCGTGTTCTGTTGCTGATCGCCGACCGCAACCACAGCCGCCTGCTGGCCCAACAACACGCTGGCCTGGACAAATCGGCGGGCACCTTGACCCTCGACCCACAGCAAAGCCAGGTGCTCAAGCGCCTGCTCAAGGAGCCTGGACAGCTGCGCCTGACCCCGGCCAATATCGCGCAGTTTTCCGCCCTACTCCCCGGCACACTGAAAGCCTTGTTTCCCAGCGAGCATCTGCTGATCCGCTCGCTCGCCAGTAACGGCCGCGTGGCCCTGATCGTCTTCGCCGACCAAGGCGGCAATGTCATCGACGACAGCAGCCAGCAGGCTTTCGCGAAAACCGCGCAATGCATCGAACGGGCGCTCAGCAACTTTGCCAATCGCGGGCGTTAGGCGGATCGGCAGTACGAAGGCCATTAGCTTCCAATCAACAGCACCACACCTTTCCGCTACAATCCTCCCCTTTCAATCGTTTAAGGGGCCCGCATGAACGCTTTTGCCGCGCTGCCGTTGGTTATCGAACCGAGCGACCTGGCCAGCCGCCTGGAAGCCGACGAGCTGATATTGGTCGACCTGAGCAGCGCACAGCGCTATGCGGCCGGCCATATTCCGGGCGCCCGCTTCGTCGACCCGAAACGTACGCAACTCGGCCAGCCACCGGCCCCGGGCCTGCTACCGCAGCAGGCGCAGCTGGAGCAGCTATTCGCCGAACTCGGCCATCGCCCGGATGCGGTCTATGTGGTGTATGACGATGAGGGCGGCGGCTGGGCTGGGCGCTTTATCTGGCTGCTCGATGTCATCGGCCATCAGCGCTACCACTACCTAGATGGCGGCCTGCATGCCTGGCAGGCCGAGGGCCGACCGCTTAGCGAAGACGTACCGCCCACGGCCAACGGCAAGCTCAAGCTGACCCTGCACGACGCTCCAACCGCGACCCGCGAGTACCTGCAAAGCCGACTGGGCGCGGAGGATCTGGCCATCTGGGATGCACGCTCGGCCGCCGAATACAGCGGCGAGAAAGTATTGGCCAGCAAAGCCGGGCATATTCCGGGCGCGGTCAACTTCGAATGGACCGCTGGCATGGATCGAAGTCGCGCACTGCGTATTCGTCAGGACATGGCGAGCGTATTGAACGAGCTCGGCATCACTCCGGACAAAGAAATCATCACCCACTGCCAGACCCATCATCGTTCCGGCTTCACCTACCTGGTGGCTAAAGCGCTCGGTTACCCGCGCGTCAAGGCCTATGCCGGCTCCTGGGGCGAATGGGGCAACCATCCCGACACACCCGTCGAGCGCTGAGCCCGCGTGTCGCTTGCTCCTCGTCCAACTTTCCAAGGATCACCATGAAACAACGCCTGTTCATCCTCAGCCAGTACCTGCTGCCGCATCACCTGCTGTCGCGCCTGATCGGCTATGCCGCCGACTGCCGCGCCGCCTGGTTCAAGAATCGCCTGATCGGCTGGTTCGCCAAGCAGTATCAGGTTGATATGAGCGAAGCGCAGATCGAAGACCTCAACGCCTTCGAGCATTTCAATGCCTTCTTCACCCGCGCCCTGAAACCCGGCGCACGCCCGCTGGAACAAAGCCCGGGCGCGGTGCTCTGCCCCGCGGACGGAGCCATCAGCCAACTGGGCAAGATCGAGCACGGCCGGATCTTTCAGGCCAAAGGTCACAGCTTCAGCCTGGTGGAACTGCTCGGCGGCGACAGCGAACGCGCCACTCCCTTTATGGGCGGCACCTTCGCCACTGTCTACCTGTCGCCCAAGGACTATCACCGCGTACATATGCCGCTGGCCGGCACCTTGACGGAAATGGTCTATGTGCCGGGGCGCCTGTTCTCGGTCAACCAGAGCACGGCGGAGAACGTGCCCGAATTGTTCGCGCGCAACGAGCGGGTGGTCTGCCTGTTCGATACCGAGCGCGGGCCAATGGCCGTGGTGCTGGTCGGCGC
>CAMPJN010000341.1 GCA_946886875.1 uncultured Pseudomonas sp. | reverse complement strand
GGCGCGACCAAGGCCTTCGTCAAACAGTTCAGCCTGAACCTGCGCGCCGACCTCGCCGGCAGCAAGGTGCGGGTCAGCAATATCGAGCCGGGGCTGTGCTCGGGCACCGAGTTCTCCGTGGTGCGCCTGGATGGCAATGCCGAAGCGGTCAACGCACTCTATAAGGACGTCGAGGCGATCCGTCCCGAAGACATCGCCCACACCGTGTCCTGGATCAGCCAGCTGCCCGAACATATGAACGTCAATTCGATAGAAATAATGCCGGTGGCGCAGACCTATTCGGCGCTGACGATAACCCGCAACCTGTAACAGCTTAGGCGTGATCCCGTAGCCCAGTACCGCCGGCCTTTTCCACCATCCGAACTTGAATCAATGACCCAATGTGGGAGGGGCTGGGCGGCACCCCGCTTTAGCCGCGATAGCCGGCGCGGGAAGCTCGCCGGCGAAGCGCCTCCCACGGTTGATCGTCCTCACGTCGAAGCGTGCATGTGGCGACGTCGCGCCCGCAGAAAAACGGGCGCAGCTCCTTGCCGGATCAATACGCCGTCCGCTACAGGCTCTGCCAACTGCGAACAATCGACGCCGGCAAACCGCATGATCACGCCATCCAATGCCGCATATCGAGACACGACCGCGTGTTTTCCGACGACCTGCACTCGGCGCGGCAGGCTCTACCACCGGATGCTGTATACACACAGCTCAGGGCCAACCGGACAGAATACTCGCACAACGAAATTAGTCTGCTACTACTAAAGTTGTAGACCCCAGACAAAGGCAGCCCACACCCAGCGATCGGTGCGGCCGCTGGGTTGATTCAGGTTCAGATGAGCGCGGCTCCGGGACTCGGCGCTGCGACGCGATATCAACATCTCAGCCACCCAAATCGACCGATCTAACCAGGCGGATCGCACCCTGTCATTTCCCGCCACGGACGGTCGCGCAGTGCATCGCCCGAGAGGCGAGGAGGATGTATGAATGCCGTTCTATGTATTACCGGTCTCGCACTCGTAGCACTGTTGGCCGCGCCTGGCGCGATACCAGCGGCGCATGCCGACGAGGCTCTTGAAGCCACCAGCAGTGATTTGACTCTGATCTTCCGCTCGGCGCGCAAGATTATTTCCGATAACCAGGACCTGATCAACGACCCCAGCAAAGGCGACAAAGGGTTGAGCGCTGCGGCGGTCGTCGAGCAAACCAAGGCCAACTACAAGGCGGCCACGGGTAAAGACCTGGATCTGAGCGACGATGGCAGCCCCGCCGCCAAGGCACGTGCAGCCCTGATAGCTGCGGTAGAGACAACCATGAACGAAGCCCAGCCACTGATCAACGAACAAGGCAAAGGCTTCAAGGGCTTCCTCCCGGCGGTGTTCGGCGGCCGCGTGGCGAGCAACTTCAGTGAGGCCATGGCCGGCACTTTCGCGATCAAACTGACCGCTCCCAAGGCCTACGTGCGTAACCGCGCCAACCGCCCCGACGAATGGGAGAACAAGGTGATCGAAACCATGTTCAAGCAACCCGGTTACGAGAAAGGCAAAGCCTATGCCGAGGCCGTGCCGGTCAAAGGTAAAGCGGCTTATCGCTACATCCTGCCGGAATACTACGGTGCCTCCTGCCTGGGTTGCCATGGCGATCCCAAAGGCGAGATCGATATCACCGGCGGCAAGAAGGAAGGTGCCAAGCTCGATGAGCTCGGTGGCGCCATTTCCTTGATCATCTATCAGTAAAAGGCCACCGGCATGCCTCGTCTAACCAACCTCAGCATCAGCGCACGGTTGTTGCTGCTGTCCGCTGTGGTGGCTGTGCTCCTGGCCGCGATGCTGTTCTATCTGGCCAATGTCATAGGCGCCAACAACACCCGCATGGATACGCAGCAGGACGCGGTGCACCAGCAGGTCGAAGAGCTGAGCCGCTGGCAACTGGCCGACCGCGGCCTGAGCGAATTCGGCGCCATGCGCTTCTGGCTGTACGACTTGCAGGTCAGCTGGCTGAACGAGTCGGAAAGCGCCGCCGACGAAGCCCATGAGCGGCTCAAGGCAGTGTTGGCCGAACAGCAACAGCAGGGCGTGGACGTCGGCCAGATGCCCGCGCAGATCGAGGAGTTTCGCAGCAAGATGCTCGCGGCGGTGGATGCCTACGTCGACAACAACCGGGTGCTGGGTAATGCCACTGTGGCCGAGGCACGCAAGATCGCCACGACCATCGACGCCAGCCTGGCGGCGCTGCAGAAACAGCGCAGCAGCAGCGCCATGCTCAAGGCCGAGGAAATAGCCGCGGCCGCGACCCTGGTGCAGGCCAGCAATGGTCAGCTGTTCGCCCTCGCGTGGTGGGTGTTGGCGGCGGTGGTGGTGATCCTCGGCATTTTCTATCTGCTGCTGGTGCGCTCCATTTCGCGGCCGATGCATGATCTGGAACACGGTATTTCCGAGATCGAGCGCAACTCCGACCTGTCCCATCAACTGCCGGTGCTCAGCGCCGATGAAATCGGCCTGACCGCCAGCGCAATCAACCGCATGCTGGAGAAGTTCCGCAGCATCATCGTCGAAGTCGACAGCATCGCCGGGCAGGTGGCGGGCAAAGTCGAGGATACGCGGCAAAGCATGATCAGCACCCACAAGGGGATCCAGGCGCAACAACAGGAAACCGATCAGGTGTCCTGCGCGGTCACCGAGATGAGCCATACCATCCAGGATGTGGCGAAGAACGCCGAACGCGCCTCGGAAGCCGCGCACCAGGCCAACCGCAACGCGGACAAAGGCAACGCGGTGGTAGCCGCCAATGTCGCCGCCATGAACGCCCTTGCCCAGGAAGTTCACGCCGCGGCCGATGTGGTACGCCGGGTGGCCCAGGACACCGGGCAGATCGGCCGGGTGGTGGAGGTGATTCAGAGCATCTCCGACCAGACCAACCTGCTCGCGCTGAACGCGGCGATCGAAGCTGCGCGTGCCGGCGAAGCCGGGCGAGGCTTTGCCGTGGTCGCCGACGAGGTGCGCACCCTGGCCCAACGCACGCGCGAGTCGACCCAGGAAATCAACGACATGATCGAGCGCCTGCAACAGGGTGTCGTCCAGGCCGAGCGGGTTATGGCCGGGGGCGTCGACAAGGCGCAGAACGCGGTCGAGCAGGTGCAATCAGCCGGCGTGGAGTTGGCCGAAATCAGCCGCTCGGTGCACAGCATCGAAGACCTCAACGTGCAGATCGCCAGCGCCGCGGAAGAACAGAGCACCGTGACCGCCGGCATCGCCGAGAGCGTGGTGCATATCCGCGATGTCACCATCACCAATGCCGAAACCGCCAACGTGGCAATGACCGCCTGCAACGAGCTGGAGACCCTGACCCAGCATATGCAGGCACAGGTCAGGCAGTTTCGGCTTTAAGGCTGTTCGGCCTCCAACCGCGTACCGCGCTGTTGGGCTTCGCTACGCTCAGCGCCAACCTACCGATCATGGGGCGGCCGAGATCCTGCACGAGATCTACTCGGTCGGCTTCTTCAGCTTGGGATTGGGAAAGAACTGCACCGCCTGCACCTTGGGATCGGCGACCTTGGGCTTCAGGGCGCTGATGTTGACCCGGGTCGGCAGTTCCTTGGGCACGGAGTTGCCACGCTCGTCGAGGGTGTCTGCGTAGCCGCAGGCCACGCATTCGCGGTGTGGCACGCTGTCTTCGTCCCACATCTGGATCTTGTCCATCTCGCTGCAGGCCGGGCACACGGCGCCGGCGATAAAGCGGCGCTTGCTTACCTTGGGTGCGTCGCTCATGCGGCCTCCTGGCTCAGGCCGAGATGCCGTAACAGCGCATCGATGCTCGGCTCACGGCCGCGGAAATCGACGAACAGCTGCATCGGCTCGCGCGAACCGCCACGGGCCAGGATCGCCTCGCGGAAGGCACGGCCGGTGTCACTGTTGAATACGCCCTCTTCCTCGAACCTGGAAAAGGCATCGGCCGAGAGCACTTCGGCCCACTTGTAGCTGTAGTAACCGGCCGCGTAACCGCCGGCGAAGATGTGCGCAAAGCTGTTGGGGAAGCGGTTGTAGGCCGGCGGACGCAGCACCGAGACTTCGTCGCGAATGCCTTCGAGCACGTCCAATACGCTACGGCCGTCGCCATGGGTGGCGTGCAGTTCGAAGTCGAACAGCGAGAATTCCAGCTGGCGCACCATCATCAGCCCGGACTGGAAGTTCTTCGCCGCCAGCATCTTGTCGAGTAGGTCCTGAGGCAGCGGCTCGCCGCTCTGGTAGTGGCCGGAGATCAGCGCCAGGCCTTCCGGCTCCCAGCACCAGTTCTCCATGAATTGGCTCGGCAGCTCCACCGCATCCCAGGCCACGCCGTTGATCCCGGAAGCGCCGGCATGCTCGACGCGGGTCAGCAGGTGATGCAGGCCGTGGCCGAATTCGTGGAACAGCGTGGTGACTTCGTCGTGGGTCAGCAGCGCCGGCTTGTCACCCACTGCCGAGGTGAAATTGCACACCAGGTTGGCCACCGGGCTGATCAGCTCGCCCTGGGCATCGCGGCGCTTGTCGCGGGCGCCGTCCATCCAGGCGCCGCCGCGCTTGTTGGCGCGGGCGTA
>CAMPJN010000340.1 GCA_946886875.1 uncultured Pseudomonas sp. | reverse complement strand
CCTGGAACTCGGCGGTCTTGAACTCCGGGCGCGGGTCGCGGCCGGGCTTTTCCAGTTCGGCGAGGATGTCGCCGATGGTCACCAAGCCAAAGGTTTCGTCGGTGAATTTCTTCGGGTCGAGGCGCTTGAGGAAGCTCGCGTCGCCGATCAGCGAGCGAATATCGCGGCCGGTGTCGGCGGCGATGCGTTGCACCAGCGGGTAGGTTTCCGGGTGCACCGCCGAGGCGTCCAGCGGGTTGTCGCCGTTCATCACTCGCAAGAAGCCGGCGGCCTGTTCGAAGGTCTTGTCGCCCAGGCGCGGCACCTTCTTCAGCGCATCGCGGGTCTTGAACGCGCCATGGGCGTCGCGATGGGCGACGATATTCTGCGCCAGGGTCGCGTTAAGCCCGGAGATGCGCGCCAGCAGCGCCACCGAGGCGGTGTTGACGTCGACGCCGACAGCGTTCACGCAGTCTTCCACTACCGCGTCCAGCGAGCGCGCCAGCTTGAGCTGGGACACATCGTGCTGGTACTGGCCGACGCCGATGGATTTCGGATCGATCTTCACCAGCTCGGCCAGCGGGTCCTGCAGGCGGCGGGCGATGGACACCGCGCCACGGATCGATACGTCGAGATCGGGGAATTCCTTGGCGGCCAGTTCCGAGGCCGAATACACCGAGGCGCCGGCTTCGCTGACCATCACCTTGGTCATTTTCAGGCCGGGGTATTTTTTGATCAGTTCGGCGGCCAGCTTGTCGGTTTCGCGGCTGGCGGTGCCGTTGCCGATGGCGATCAGGTCCACCGAGTGCTTGGCGCAGAGTGCGGCGAGTACGGCGATGGTCTGGTCCCACTGGTTTTTCGGCACGTGCGGGTAGACGGTGGCGGTGTCGAGCAGCTTGCCGGTGGCATCCACCACCGCGACCTTGCAGCCGGTGCGCAGGCCGGGGTCGAGGCCCAGGGTGGCGCGCGGGCCGGCCGGGGCGGCGAGCAACAGGTCGTGCATATTGCGCGCGAATACCGAGATGGCTTCGTCTTCCGCACCTTCGCGCAGCTCGCCGAACAAATCGGTTTCCAGGTGGGTGTAGAGCTTGACCTTCCAGGTCCAGCGCACCACTTCGCCGAGCCACTTGTCGGCGGCGCGGCCGCGCTGTTCGATGCCGAAGCGCTCGGCGATCATGCCCTCGCACGGGTGCATGCTGCCCGGAACCTCATCGCCGACTTTCAACGTGGCGCTGAGAAAGCCCTCGTTGCGCCCGCGGAAAATCGCCAGGGCACGGTGCGAAGGGGCGCTCTTCAGCTTCTCGTCGTGTTCGAAGTAATCGCGGAACTTGGCGCCTTCTTCTTCCTTGCCGGCGACCACACGGGCGCTGAGGGTGGCGTTGTCCTTGAGGAAGCTGCGCAGGTTACTGAGCAGGCTGGCGTCCTCGGCGAAGCGCTCCATCAGGATGTACTTGGCGCCTTCGAGCACGGCCTTGCTATCGGCGAAGCCTTTCTCTGCGTCGATAAAGCGCGCGGCTTCGCTTTCCGGGTTCAATGTCGGGTCGCCGAACAGCGCATCGGCCAGCTCGCCGAGGCCGGCTTCCAGGGCGATCTGGCCCTTGGTGCGGCGCTTTTGTTTGTACGGCAGATAGAGGTCTTCGAGGCGGGTCTTGGTATCGGCCAGGTTGATTTCGCGGGTCAGTTCGGGCGTCAGCTTGCCCTGCTCTTCGATGCTGGCGAGGATGCTGGCGCGGCGGTCGTCCAGCTCGCGCAGGTAGCGCAGGCGCTCTTCCAGGTTGCGCAACTGGGTGTCATCCAGGCTGCCGGTGACTTCTTTACGGTAGCGGGCGATGAACGGCACGGTAGAGCCTTCATCGAGCAGCGCTACGGCGGCGGCTACCTGTTGCGGGCGCACGCCCAGTTCTTCGGCGATGCGGTTGTTGATGCTGAGCATAAGACGCTATCCACATTGGAACGAAATACCGACCACGTGGCAGGCTGTTGAAAAACGTAGGTAGTTTTTCAACTGCCTGGTAGACCGCGGCCAGACGATAAAGCCGCGCATTATAACCATGAGTTGCAAGTGGTAAGCGGTAGGGGCCCGCATTACCTGAGCTAGCCGCCAGTAGCTGGAGGCCCGAGATCGACGACGACAAATCTGCTAACAATGGACAGCACGCCAGCGCGTGCGCCTGAGCCATAATGCCGGCGTTGGAAACCGTCGGCGTTCGCTGAACGCCACGGATTCTCGGTCAAGGAGCCCCTATGAACAGCACTGCCCCCGCGCTTGAAGGCGAAAAAATTCTGGTAGTCGACGACGACGCCCGTCTGCGGCGCCTACTCGAGCGCTTTTTCGACGAACAGGGTTACCGCGTACGCGCGGTCGAGAACGTCGAACAGATGGATCGCCTGCTGTCCCGCGAGCTGTTCCATCTGGTAGTGCTGGACCTGATGTTGCCCGGCGAGGATGGCCTGTCCGCCTGCCGCCGTCTGCGCGCGGCGAACAATCAGGTGCCGATCATCATGCTCACCGCCAAGGGCGATGAGGCCAGCCGCATCCAGGGCTTGGAACTGGGCGCTGACGACTACCTGGCCAAACCGTTCAATCCGCGCGAACTGCTGGCACGGATCAAAGCCGTGTTGCGCCGCCAGACCCCGCAGGTACCGGGCGCGCCGGGCAGCGAGGACGAGAGCGTGAGCTTCGGCGAATACGAACTGTCCCTGGCCACCCGCGAGCTGAAGAAGGGCGACGAAGTCCATATGCTCACCACCGGCGAATTCGCCGTGCTCAAAGCCCTGGTGCAGCACGCCCGCGAACCGCTGACCCGGGACAAACTGATGAACCTGGCTCGCGGCCGCGAATGGGATGCCCTGGAGCGCTCCATCGACGTGCAGATTTCCCGCCTGCGCCGGCTGATCGAACCGGACCCGTCGAAGCCGCGTTATATCCAGACGGTCTGGGGTGTGGGCTATGTATTTGTGCCGGATGGCAATAAATAATGGTGCGAGGGTGATTTCACGCCTGGCCGCGCCGTTGCAGGTACTGATGTTGAGTGCTGCGGCTTGGCTGTTGGTCGTGTTGCTGCACGGTTTTGGCTATGCGCTGGCCGCCGAACTTGGGCGCACTGTGCGTGGTGGAGTGGGCTGGGGTGGTTTGATGCGCTTGGCGCTAGCGGTGTTCGCTCTACTGACTTTGGTGCAGAATTGTGCGGCGTTACGCTGGCCGGATAAGCGTTGGCATATTGCTGTCGCTGTCTGGCTACTGTTCGCCGTGCCCTTCACGCTGCTCTGCGACCCGCTCGGGGGCTGGAGCCATCCCTACCGTTACCTTTATCTGCTGTTCTGTAGCGCCGCAGGGGTTTGCCTGTCGCTGGCCGGTCAGCACTTGTTCTTGCGTTGGCGGCAGCGTCACGTCTCCCATGCCGCGATGGTCTGACCCATGAAAACCCCGCTGTGGTTCCCGCAAAGTTTCTTCGCCCGCACTCTGTGGCTGGTGCTGATCGTGGTGCTGTTCTCCAAGGCGCTGACTCTGGTTTATCTGATGATGAACGAGGACGTGTTGGTCGACCGCCAATACAGCCATGGCGCGGCGCTGACCCTGCGCGCCTATTGGGCGGCGGCCCCGGAAGACCGAGCCATAGTCGCGGAGGCCGCGGGTCTGGAGCGCGTGCCCCATGCCGAGGTGCCGACCAGCGAGCAGCATTGGCCTTACAGCGAAATCTTCCAGCGGCAGATGCAATCCGAGCTCGGCCCAGACACCGAAGTGCGGGTGCGGGCGAAGAGCCCGCCCGCGCTCTGGGTCTATGCCCCGGCCTTGGGCGAGGAATGGCTGCGGGTGCCGCTGTACCCGCACCCGTTACGTGGTCAGCGGATCTGGAGCGTACTGGGCTGGTTCCTGGCCATCGGCCTGCTCTCCACTGCGGCGGCCTGGATTTTCGTCAGCCAGCTCAGCGCGCCGCTCAAACGTCTGGTATTCGCCGCCCGGCAGATCGGTCAGGGCCGCAGCGTGCACCTGCCGGTCAGCGATACCCCGAGTGAAATGACCGAGGTTTACCGCGCCTTCAACCAGATGGCCGACGACGTCGAGCAGGCCGGGCGCGAGCGCGAGCTGATGCTTGCCGGAGTCTCCCACGACCTGCGCACGCCGCTGACCCGCCTGCGCTTGTCGCTGGAATTGCTCGACAGCGATTCCGAGCTGACCGAGGACATGGTGCGCGACATCGAGGATATGGATGCGATTCTCGACCAGTTCCTCGCCTTTATCCGCGACGGTCGTGACGAACCCTTGGAAACACTTGATCTGCTCGCCTTGATTCGCGAGGTGGTGGCACCCTATAACCAGCAACAGACACTCGTGCGTCTGTGCCTGGAGCCGGTGCCTGAGTTCCCGTTGCGGCGGGTTTCGATCAAGCGACTACTGGTGAATCTGATCGAGAACGCCCTGCGCTACGGCGGCAACGGCGTAGAAGTGGCGGTTTCGCTGTCCGGCGATTGCAATGCCCCTTATGTGGTGCTCAGCGTGCTCGACCGGGGTGCTGGCATCGCCCCGGCTGAGCTGGGCAGCATCGTCAATCCGTTTATCCGCGGCGACCGCGCCCGTGGTGGCC
>CAMPJN010000339.1 GCA_946886875.1 uncultured Pseudomonas sp. | reverse complement strand
TGGACGAGATCGACCGCCTGAATATTCTCCACGCCACCATGCTGGCCATGCAGCGAGCGGTCGAGGGCCTGAGCATCACACCTAAACTGGCGCTGATCGATGGCAATCGCTGTCCGGTCCTGCAAGTGCCGAGTGCCGCAGTGGTCAAGGGTGACAGTCAGGTGCCGGCCATCGCCGCCGCCTCGATTCTGGCCAAGGTCAGTCGCGATCGGGAAATGCAGGTGCTGGACCTCCAATACCCTGGCTATGGCATCGCCGGGCATAAGGGCTATCCCACTCCGGTGCATCTGGAAGCCCTGCGCCGCCTGGGTCCGACGCCGATTCACCGGCGTTCCTTCGCTCCGGTTCGAGCCCTATTGGTCGAGAACTGAAAAGCCGAGAAGAGCGCTATGCGTAGCGCAAGGTTAGATTTAAGCACCCAAAGGCTACCGTAGTAGGCGGAAGTTACTCCACGGCCGCTCAGTGAAAGCTCTAATGCGAATGACTCATTTTGCGAGTTTATGCGCCGATAAAGTGGCGTCAATATTTAAGTGGTGGACAATTAGATTCCACCATTGCATTTAAGTTCTGCAAAGATACAATCGCGCAAAGTATCAACGAGATATGTTGTTGCAAAAATTCAATCACCTACTGAGGGACTAGTTGTGAAAGCAATAAGCATTAAAAAATTAATCGCCGCCACTGCGATGGCTTTGGCCTCGATCAGTGCACAAGCGACGCTAATCGACTTCGAATCAACTGGAACACCCGGAAATTATAACCAACTCAATTATGCAATCGATGGCTTCGTTTTCAATCACACCTTAGACAACATCGACATCAGTGCAGGTTCCCCTTGGCAGGGAACTGGCCCCGCGCGCAGCGGCAGTTTCGCGGCGCTGAACAACTATGGCGGCATTGGGGAAGTTACCAAAGCGGGTGGCGGCACGTTTTCCTTCGAGAGCCTGTGGTTGCGCAGCTGGCAGGGCACAACAAGCAGCGGGATCATTAGCGGCTGGTTAAATGGTGTACAGGTTGGCAGTGTTGGCGGTGTTCGCACCACTACCTGGGCGCAGTTCACCGGCAATTTCGCCAGCATTGACACCTTGCGAATTGACTTCGGCAACTTCTTTTTGCTGGATGATATCTCTTTAAACTCAGCCAATATTAGCCCAGTTCCAGAACCAGAAACCTATGCCATGCTTTTGGCCGGTTTGGGTTTGATGGGCGGCATGGCGCGCCGCCGTAAGCAGAAACTTGCTAACGCATAACGGCAGCTAGGCAGGCAGTACAAACGGGAACTTCGGTTCCCGTTTTGCATTGTGGCACATGAGAAGAAGGGGGTGGATTTGAATGGCAATTTCTTGGTTCTAAATAAGCGCCATCAAATCCACCCCCTTTTTCCGCTTGCCGTCGCTTTTGCCTTGCTGCTTGCCGCTTGCCGCTGCCTTGGCTGTACAATCCACGCCTTGTCGTTTTCGTGTTTTGTATGGAATTGCCATGACCGCTTCGTTCGTTCACCTGCGTCTGCACACCGAGTTTTCCCTGGTCGACGGCCTGGTGCGGGTCAAACCGCTGATCAAAGCAGTGGCTGGCGCCGGTATGCCGGCAGTGGCGGTCACCGACATGAGCAATATGTGCTCCCTGGTGAAGTTCTATAAGGCGGCCATGGGCGGCGGCATCAAGCCGATCTGTGGTGCCGACATCTGGTTGGCCAGCGCCGAAGAAGACGGCCCCCTGAGCCGTCTGACCCTGCTGGCGATGGACGCCAAGGGCTATCGCAACCTCACCGAACTGGTTTCCCGGGGCTGGACCGAAGGCCAGAGCAACGACCTGGTGATCATCCAGCGCGACTGGGTCAAGGCCGCTGCCGAGGGTTTGATCGCCCTGTCCGGCTCGAAGGAGGGCGAAGTCGGTCACGCCCTGCTCAATGGCGATCCGGGCGAGGCCGAGGCCTTGTTGCACGAGTGGATGCAGGTGTTCCCCGAGCGCTTCTACCTGGAAGTGCAGCGCACCAACCGGGTCAATGACGAAGAGCACCTGCACCTCGCCGTGGCGCTGGCCGACAAGCTTGGCGCGCCGCTGGTAGCGACCAACGATGTACGCTTCCTCAAGCAGGACGACTTCGCTGCCCACGAAACCCGCGTATGCATCGGCGAAGGCCGCAGCCTGGACGACCCGCGGCGGCCACGCACCTATTCCGACCAGCAATACCTGAAGACCCCGGAGGAAATGGCCGAGCTGTTCGCCGACCTGCCGGAAGCGCTGGAAAACACCATCGAGATAGCCAAGCGCTGCAATATCGAAGTGCAGCTGGGCAAGTACTTCCTCCCGGATTTCCCGGTGCCGGCCGGCATGACCATGGACGAGTATTTCCGCAAGGTCTCCTTCGACGGCCTCGACGAACGCCTGGAAGTGCTGCTGCCCAAGGACACCCCGGACTACGACGCGAAGAAGCAGGTGTATATCGACCGGCTGAATTTCGAGCTGGATATCATCATCCAGATGGGCTTCCCCGGTTACTTTTTGATCGTAATGGACTTTATCAAGTGGGCGAAGAACAACGGCGTACCGGTCGGCCCCGGCCGTGGCTCGGGTGCCGGCTCGCTGGTGGCCTACGTACAGAAGATCACCGACCTCGACCCGCTGGCCTATGACCTGCTGTTCGAACGCTTCCTCAATCCCGAGCGGGTATCCATGCCCGACTTCGACGTCGACTTCTGCATGGACGGCCGTGACCGGGTGATCGATTACGTTGCCGAGAAGTACGGGCGTAACGCCGTGAGTCAGATCATCACCTTCGGCACCATGGCGGCCAAGGCGGTGGTGCGTGACGTGGCGCGGGCCCAGGGCAAGTCCTACGGCCTGGCCGACCGATTGTCGAAGATGATCCCCTTCGAAGTCGGCATGACCCTGGAAAAAGCCTACGAGATGGAGGAGCCGCTACGCGATTTCCTCAAGGTCGACGAGGACGCCCGGGAAATCTGGGAAATGTCGCGCAAGCTCGAAGGCATCACCCGCGGTACCGGTAAGCACGCCGGCGGCGTGGTGATCGCGCCGACCAAGCTCACCGACTTCTCGCCGATTGCCTGCGACGACGAGGGCGGTGGCCTGGTAACCCAGTTCGACAAGGACGACGTGGAATCCGCCGGCCTGGTCAAGTTCGACTTCCTTGGCCTGCGCACCCTGACCATCATCAAGTGGGCGATGGAGACGATCAATCGCGAGCAGGCCAAGCAGGGCCTGCCCGACTTGAATATCGACTTCATCCCGCTGGACGACAAGCCGACCTTCGCCATGCTGCAGAAGGCCGAGACCACCGCGGTGTTCCAGCTCGAATCGCGGGGCATGAAGGAGCTGATCAAAAAGCTCAAGCCGGACTGCCTGGAAGACATGATCGCACTGGTGGCGCTGTTCCGCCCCGGACCGCTGCAGTCGGGCATGGTCGACGACTTCATCAACCGCAAGCACGGTCGCGAGCCGATTTCCTATCCGCATCAGGACTATCAGTACGCAGGCCTCGAGCCGGTGCTCAAACCGACCTACGGCATCATCCTGTATCAGGAGCAGGTGATGCAGATCGCCCAGGTGATGGCCGGTTACACCCTCGGCGGGGCGGATATGCTGCGCCGCGCCATGGGTAAGAAAAAGCCCGAGGAGATGGCCAAGCAGCGCGGCGGCTTTGTCGAAGGTTGTGCGAATAACGGCATCGACGCTGATCTGGCGGGCAACATCTTCGACCTGGTGGAAAAGTTCGCCGGTTATGGCTTCAACAAATCCCACTCGGCCGCCTATGGCCTACTGTCTTATCAGACTGCCTGGCTTAAGGCTCATCACTCTGCTGCCTTTATGGCCGCGGTGTTGTCGGCGGATATGCACAACACCGACAAGGTCGTGACCCTGATCGAAGAGTGCCGCAGCATGAAGCTGCGTGTCGATGCGCCGGATGTGAATATTTCGGAATTCAAGTTCACGGTTAACGACGGCGGCTGGATCGTCTACGGCCTGGGCGCGATCAAGGGCGTTGGTGAAGGCCCAGTGGAGGCGATCGTTGAGTCGCGCAAGGATGGCCCGTTCAAGGATCTGTTCGATTTCTGCTCGCGGGTCGACCTCAAGCGCATCAACAAGCGCACCTTGGAGGCGTTGATTCACAGCGGTGCGCTGGACCGTCTAGGACCGTATTTCCATGAGGAAATAAAGGCCTATAAGGAAAATATCGACCGCAACCGTGGTGTGTTGCTGGCGGCGATGGAAGAAGCGGTGCAGGCCGCCGAGCAGACCGCGCGCAGCCATGACAGCGGCCATATGGACCTGTTCGGCGGGGTCTTCGGCGATGCCGAAACCGACGTCTATGCCAACCACCGCAAGGCGCGCGAGCGTTCGCTGAAAGAGCGTCTCAAGGGCGAGAAAGACACCTTGGGTCTGTACTTGACCGGCCACCCGATCGACGAATACGAAGGCGAAGTGCGGCGCTTCGCCCGCCAGCGCATCATCGACCTGAAGCCGGCGCGTGGCGATCAGACGGTCGCCGGTTTGATCGTCAACTTGCGGGTGATGAAGAATAAGAAGGGCGACAAGATGGGCTTTATCACCCTCGACGACCGCTCCGGGCG
>CAMPJN010000338.1 GCA_946886875.1 uncultured Pseudomonas sp. | reverse complement strand
GGCAGATGAAGTTATCGGTGTGGCCGGGCATCCACTGCTCCAGGCTGTCGAACAGCGTCTCGCCGATTTCCCGTCGGCACTGCGGACAGCCCGCCTCTTCGAGGAAACCCGCGGTCGGCGTATAGATGCAGCGCTTGGTGACGATCTCCAATCCATTGCATGGTTGATCGAACGGTAACAAAGCCGGCCGCTGCACTACCCGCAGCGCACCGGGGGCGATGGCATAGGCCATGCGATTGCCGGTACGCCCGCAGGTGGTGGTCAGTTCCTCGACTATATTGCGCTGCACCAACCAGCGCAGGATCACCCGAGCGCGCGCCTCATGCCCCGGAAAGCTGGAAATCTGCGGCACCAGAATGGCTTGTCGTTCGCTCATGGCAGAACCCACTCAGAAGGAAAGGCGCGCAGCTTAACAGGCCGCTTAAAAACTACCTGCGTTGCCATCGCGGCGTTAAAAACAGGCTCGTGTGCGAGTCCAATCAAAATGCTCATTTACAGCTCGTAAACTCCGCTTTTTCGCCTGTTTTTGCCTTGCGCTGGCTGTCTCGCCAACGTTTTTCAACGGCCTGTTAGCGAGCATTGCGCCCCGGTCAAGACACCGCCGGCGTAAAGCCTTTATCATGCCGGCCATGATCAAAGACCCGTTCCAACGCCTGAACCTCGACCGCGAAGTGCTCAGCGTCAGCCAGCTCAACAATCGCGCACGCCTGTTGCTCGAAGATGTGTTCTCCGGCATCTGGGTCGAGGGGGAAATCTCCAACCTGGCCAAGCCGGCGTCGGGGCATATTTACTTCACCCTTAAAGATAGTCAGGCCCAGGTACGTTGCGCGCTGTTCCGACAGAACGCCGCCAAGGTGCGCCAAGCCTTGCGTGACGGCTTGGCGGTCAAGGTACGCGGCAAGGTTTCGCTGTTCGAGGGGCGCGGCGACTATCAGCTGATTCTCGATGCGGTCGAGCCGGCCGGCGACGGCGCCCTGCGCCTGGCCTTCGAAGCGCTGAAGGAAAAGCTCGGCGCCGAGGGCTTGTTCGCCACCGAGCGCAAGGTCGCTCTGCCCGCTCATCCGAAACGCATCGGCATCGTCAGCTCGCCGAGCGGCGCGGTGATTCGCGACATCATCAGCGTGTTCCGCCGCCGTGCGCCGCAGGTCGAACTGTGCCTGATCCCCACCGCGGTGCAGGGTCGCGAGGCCACGGCGCAGATCGTCCGCGCCCTGCAACTGGCCGATAGCCAAGGCTTCGATGCGCTGATCCTGGCCCGCGGCGGCGGCTCCCTGGAAGATCTCTGGTGCTTCAACGAAGAGGCGGTGGCCCGCGCCATCGATGCCTGCACCACCCCTATCGTCAGCGCCGTGGGCCATGAGACCGATGTGTCCATCGCCGATTTCGTCGCCGATGTGCGTGCGCCCACCCCCTCGGCTGCCGCCGAATTGCTCGCCCCCGACGGCAGCGAACTGGTGCAGCGCCTGCACAACTTGCAGCGCCGCCTGATCCTGCGCATGCGTAACTGCCTGGAGCGCGACCGCATGCGCCTGGATGGTCTGAGCAGACGTATGCGCCACCCCGGCGAACGTCTGCGCCAGCACGCCCAGCGCCTCGACGACCTGGAAATGCGCCTGACCCGCGCCTGCCAACGCCAGCTCAACGAGCGCCGCGAACGCCTGACGCGCCTGCGCGCCCGACTCGCCGTGCAACACCCGGAGCGCGCCCTGAAACTGCTCGATCAGCGCCTGGGCACGCTCGCAGAACGCCTGCAGCGCGCCATGCGCGAAAGTTTGAAAGGGCGCCGTCTGCAGTTGCAAACCCAGGTGCAGACCTTGAATGCGGTCAGCCCCTTGGCCACCCTCGGCCGCGGCTACAGCATCCTGCTGGACGAACGTGGCCGCGCCATCCGCAACGCCGCCGACACCCGCCCCGGCCAACGCCTGAAAGCCCGCTTGGGCCAAGGCGAGCTGGATGTCCGGGTCGAAGACAACCACGTGCAGCCGGCAACCTTGTCGCTGCTGGACTAGCGGACCAGTGAAAATCGATGAGCGCCAGGCTCACCGCGGTCTGTTTTTTTAAGGAGCTGAATATGCCGCAAGCGCTAGCCGTATGGCTTGAATGGCTAAAACAACACCCCGAACTGTTCACTCTGGCCGCAACGACGTTGCTGCTGATCACTGCCTGGCTGGGCAACTGGCTGGTCAAGCGGATTCTCGTGCGCGGCATATGCCGCCTGCTCGATGCCACGGCTCTGGGGCGCAATGCGCAGAACCTGGATAACGAACTGATCAAGCGCTTGGCCAACATAGTCCCGGCGCTGCTGATCAGCGCCGGCGTGGGCCTGATTCCCAACCTCCCGGAAAGCCTGGTCAGCGTCACACGCAACGTCTGCAGCGCCTTTATCGTGCTCACCGCCGCCCTGGCCCTGAGCATCCTGCTGGATATCGCCAATACCCTCTACCAACTGCGCCATGACGCCAACCTGCGACCGATCAAGGGTTACCTGCAGGTGCTGAAGATCGGTCTGTTCGCCGTCGCCGCGATCCTGATGGTCGCCACCCTGCTCGACCGCTCGCCGCTGATCCTGCTTTCAGGTCTCGGCGCCATGGCCGCGGTGCTGATGCTGGTGTTCCAGGACACCCTGCTGTCGCTGGTGGCCAGCGTGCAGATCACCTCCAGCGACATCGTTCGCGTCGGCGACTGGATCGAGATGCCGCAACTGAATGCCGACGGCGACGTGGTCGACATCGCCCTGCATACGGTCACGGTGCAGAACTGGGACAAGACCATCACCAGCATCCCGACCAAGCGCTTTATCACCGACCCGTTCAAGAACTGGCGTGGCATGCAGGAATGTGGCGGCCGGCGGATCATGCGCAGCCTTTACCTCGACCAGACCAGCATCGGCTTTCTCAGTCCGGAGGAAACGGAACGCCTGCAGCGCATCGCCCTGCTCAGGCAATACCTCAAGCACAAGCACAGCGAATTGCTCAGCTGGAACAGCGCACTGGCCGAAGACGGCCAGGAGCCGGCCAACACCCGCCGCATCACCAATATCGGCACCTTCCGCGCCTATGTAGAGCAGTACCTGCGCCATCACCCGCAGATCCACCAGGACATGACCCAGCTGGTGCGCCAGCTCAGCCCGACGGCCGACGGCCTGCCGCTGCAACTCTATTGCTTCACCAACACCACCGCCTGGGGCAGTTACGAAAGCATCCAGGCGGATATCTTCGACCACCTGCTGGCAATCCTCCCCGAGTTCGGCCTGCGGGTGTTCCAGCACCCCAGCGGCGCCGACATGCGCGAGTGGCGAAGCGAGTCAGCGGCCAACGCCTGAATGCCCACCAGGGCCAAGGCGACCTTGTCGCTGCTGGACTGATCACCACGCCGAATGAAAGACGCGTCATTCACATATATAGGGTTATCCATGCGCTTGCTCTCAACGATGTTCGCCCTGTTGCTTGCCCTGCCCGTCCAGGCCGAAGGCTTTATCAGCCGCCTGCTGCACAAACCGGTGCCCGGCGGCGTGGCCGTGGTTGACCTGGGAACGGCGGCCCAAGCCCCCAGCGCCACCTATCAGGGCAAACCGTTGCTGGTGATCCGCGAGGACGGCCAACGCTGGATCGCCATCGTCGGCGTGCCGCTGAGCAGCAAAGCCGGCACCCAACAGATCGAGACGAGCGATGGCCGCAGCCTGAGTTTCCAGGTCGGCGCCAAGCACTACGTCGAGCAACGCATCACCATCAAGAATCAGCAACAGGTCAACCCGAACGCCGCCAACCTCAAACGCATCCAGCGCGAACTCGCCGAGCAGACCCGCGCCTATCAGCAGTTCAGCCCACGTCAGCCAAGCAATCTGCTGTTCGACAAACCGGTCAACGGCCCGCTGTCCAGCCCCTTCGGCCTGCGCCGCTTCTTCAATGGCGAGGAACGCAACCCGCATTCCGGCCTGGATTTCGCCGCCAACCTCGGCACGCCGATCAAGGCGCCGGCGGCCGGCAAGGTGACCCTCACTGGCGACTACTTCTTCAACGGCAAAACCGTATTCGTCGACCACGGCCAAGGCCTGATCAGCATGTTCTGCCACCTGTCGGAGATCGGTGTGAAGGTCGGCGACGAACTGCCCCGCGGCGGCGTACTCGGCAAAGTTGGTGCCACCGGCCGCGCTACCGGCCCCCATCTGCACTGGAACGTCAGCCTCAACGACGCGCGGGTCGACCCGGCGATTTTTATCGGCGCATTCGAGCCCTGACCGTTCGTCGCCTTTCGCCTGCCCTTGTTTCAAGATTCTTCAGCCGCAGCCGAATTATTCAGTGACGCCGGACTTTCCGTCCGGCTGACGGGATACGTAGCCGATGCTTACGGTGAATACCAACATCGCTTCGTCGTTCACGCGTCGCCAATTGGAAAGTAACAGCTCCGCGCTCGCCACTTCGCTGCAGCGCCTGTCCACTGGACAGCGCATCAACAGCGCCAAGGACGATGCCGCAGGGCTGCAGATTTCCAATCGTCTGACCTCGCAGGTGCGTGGGTTGAACGTGGCGGCACGTAATGCCAACGACGGCATATCGCTGCTGCAAGTGGCCGAAGGCGCTTTACAAAGCGTCACCGACTCCTTGCAGCGCATTCGCGCGCTCGGGC
>CAMPJN010000337.1 GCA_946886875.1 uncultured Pseudomonas sp. | reverse complement strand
GACCTGGTGCAGGCCATCCAGCAGTGCCGCGACGCCGGCTCCACGGTGATCAGCATGAGCTTGGGCGGCGGCGCGTCGTCGACCACCGAACGCAATGCCATGGATGCGGCCCATCAGAACGGCGTGCTGGTGGTGGCCGCGGCCGGCAACGATGGTAATAGCAGCCTGTCTTACCCGGCATCGTACGATTCGGTGGTGTCGGTGGCCGCGGTTGACAGCAGCGGTAATCACGCGCGCTTCTCACAGTACAACAGCCAGGTCGAAGTGGCGGCGCCAGGTGTTGGGGTGCGCTCGACCATCCCCGGCGGCAACTATGCCAACTACAGCGGCACCTCCATGGCCACCCCCCATGTTTCCGCGGTCTACGCCCTGGTCTGGAGCCTGCACCGCCAGTGCACGGCGCAGCAGATCCGCAAGGTGGTCAATAGCACCGCCGAGGATCGCGGCAGCGCCGGACGGGACGCCTACTATGGCTTCGGCATCGTCAAGGCCAGGCAGGCCAGCGATCTGATTGCCGAAAAGGGCTGCGATGCCACTGGCGGTGGCGTCGATGCAAAGGAAAAGACCTATGAAAATCTCTCCGCGGCGCGCGGTAACTGGCTCTATCAAAGCGTCAAGGTCCCTAGCGGCGCAACGCGCCTGACCGTCAGGATCAGTGGCGGCAGCGGTGATGCCGACCTCTATACCCGCTTCGGCAGCCGGCCGACCACCAGAAGCTGGAACTGCCGCCCCTACCTCCCAGGCAATCAGGAAACCTGCACCCAGGAAAACCCTGCCGCAGGCACTTGGTATATCGGCGTGCGCGCTTACTCGGCGTTCTCCGGGGTCTCCATGAACTGGCGTTACGAATAGCCAACCCGGCCCCGGGGCAGGCAAACTGCCCCGGGGCCACTACTATCGAAGCGACAATACTAGGCCGGCACCAACTCCTTTCCCGCGTTGCTCGTCAGAGGCCCGCCATGCGTATCGCCGCCGCCCAATCCCTGTCCATAGCCGCCGACCTTGCCGCCAACGTCGACATCCACTGCCGCTTTATCGCCGCGGCCCAGGCTGCCAAGGTCGATATCCTAGTGTTTCCCGAACTGTCGCTGAGCGGCTACGAACTGCCCATGCTGGCTGACTGCCTGGTGCACCCGCAGGACGCCCTGCTCGCGCCCATCCGCCAGTTGCTTGCAGAAGGAACCATGACCGTGGTGCTAGGCGCACCGCTGCCAAGCGACTCGCCACTGCCTTATATCGGCGCCATCAGTTTGTTTGCCGATGGCCGCACCAGCCTCTATTACAAGCAACACCTGGACCCCAGCGAAATGGCTTTTGCCAGCGAAGGCGCACGCGTCGCCGAGCGCCATGAGCTGGCCGACCAATCCTTCGTGCTGGCGGTCTGCGCCGATACCAACCACCCACAGCATGCGCAACGCGCCGCCGCCACTGGCGCCTCGCTCTATCTGGCCGGGGTGCTGGTGTCGCAGAAGGGTTATCCGCTGGATGCCGCCAACCTGCGCCGCTACGCCGCCGACTACGGCATGACCACCCTCCTGGCCAACCACGCCGGCCCGGCCGGGCCCTATATCTCCGCCGGCAGAAGCGCGATCTGGGGGCCGGATGGCACCCTGGTGATGGAGGCCCCAGGCCCCGGTAGCTACCTGGTAATCGCGCAAAAGGATGCGCACGGCTGGCAAGGCGAGCTACTTTCAATCGATGGCTAAACTCGTCGCGCGGTCGGGGATATTTCCTTCAGCACCGACCTCCAAACTATCGGCATGCGGGTGATGGAGCGCCGGCTCGAATGCCGCTACGCTCACCCGTCAACTGGCTGTGCCCGCGCACAAGGAGACCAATCCCATGACTCACCCGATAAGCTGTAGCTGCGGCAAACTCAAAGGCAGTCTGGAACTGAACAACGGCCTCAACCGCGCCGTCTGCTATTGCCGTGACTGCCAGGCCTTCGCCCGCTTTCTCGGCCGCGAGGCGCAGGTACTCGATAGCCGGGGCGGCACCGATATCGTGCAAACCATCCCGAAGAACCTGCGGTTCACCGACGGCATCGAGCAACTGGCCTGCATGCGCCTTAGCGACAAGGGCCTGCTGCGCTGGTATGCGCGCTGCTGCAATACCCCGATCGGCAATACCGCGCCCAATTACCAGATGTCCTTCGTCGGCCTGGTGCATAACTGCCTGGGCTCGGCGCAGACGCCCCTGGATCAAACCTTCGGCCCGGTACGCACGCGGGTCTATACCGAGTACGCCATCGGCGAGCCCAAGCCCAAGGCGTTTGGTTTGCCGTCGGCCCTGCTGCGGATTCTCGGCATGCTGCTTAAAGCGCGTCTGGACGGCAGCTACAAGCACACACCCTTCTTTATTCCCGGCAGCAACACGCCGATTGTCCAACCCCAAGTGCTCAGCGCCGAACAGCGGGCGGGACTGACGGGTGCCGTATAACCGATTGGAGCACTAGTGGATGAATGCCAGAGGTTTGCCGCGCGAACGCGGCGAGGAAGCGGCGGTGGCGCAGGTGGTTATCGAAGCGCTTGAGATCGAGGAGTCGGCGCGGCAATTGCTGTCCGCCTGCGGCCTGCCGATTGACGATCTGCAAGCCCCGGCGAATCACCTGCGCCTGTTCGGCTGTCGGTGCGAAGGCCAACTGCTCGGCCTGGTGGGTCTGGAAATGCATGGCCCAGATGTGCTGCTGCGCTCCCTCGCCGTGGCGGAGGCGGCGCGCGGCCAAGGCCTCGGTCAGTTGCTGGCGGCCCATGCCGAACAATATGCAGCGGCGCAAGGCGCCCAGGCCAGCTACCTGCTGACCACCACGGCAGACGACTTCTTTAGCCGGCGCGGCTACTGCCTTGCCGAGCGCGCAGACGCGCCCCAGGCGATTGCCGCGACCCGGCAGTTTTCCGGGCTTTGTCCGGCGGCAGCGGCCTTTATGCACAAGCGCCTGGTTTAAGCCGGCGATGCTTTTTAGACCTATTGATGGAGAGGCTCCATGCACAGCAAAACGCTGATTTTCGCCGGCTCGCTCAGCCTTCTGGCAGCGGTGGCCCACGTTGCGATCATTATCGGTGGCCCCGACTGGTACCGTTTTTTCGGTGCCGGCGAGGACATGGCCAAGATGGCCGAACAAGGCGAACTTTACCCCGCGCTGATAACCGCATTGATCGCAACGGTTCTGGCGATCTGGGGCCTGTACGCCTTTTCCGCGGCCGGCCTGGTGCGCCGCCTGCCCTTGATGAAAACCGCGCTGGTCGTCATCACCATGATTTACCTGCTCAGGGGCCTGGTCGGCCTGTTCGGCATGGCACTGGTCGGCAGTGTCGATAGCCCCTACCTGAACGAGCTGCAGAAAGAGGCGACCTTTATATGGATCAGCTCGCTGGTCTGCCTGGTCTTTGGCGGCGCCTACCTGTTCGGCACCCTGGGCGCATGGCCACGGCTGGCCAGATCCTAGAACGCGGTGAGCGCTCTTGGCCGTTTCAAGGCGCCAAGGGACGACTGTTATCCATCCGCCAGCCGCGTTGGGCTTCGCGGGCCCAGCGCCAACCTACGCATCCGTTTATCGGCAAGACCTTCGGGCGTTTCGGCTCTTGATCGGTAGGTTGGCGCTGAGCGGAGCGAAGCCCAACGCGGCAGCAAAGTCTCCGGAGGATTTCATCCGGGCTCAGGCGCGACGAACGAGCAGACGCACCAGCACCCCACCCTCGACATTGTCGATATGCAGTTCGCCGCCGTGCAGTTGCATCACCTCCTCGACGAAATTCAAACCCAGGCCGGTGCTTTTGCGGCCGCTGCCGGGGCGTGGCAGGGAGTAGAAGCGTTCGCTCAGGCGTGCCAGGGCGTAGTCGGGAATCGCCCCGCCCTGGTTGAACAGGCGCAGCTCGATGCGCTCGCCATGCAGCGCCGCGTCGAAGCGGATAACCCCGCCCGGAGGGGTGAAGTCCAGGGCGTTATCCAGCAGATTGGCCAGCGCCTGGCGCAGCAGAAAGCGTTCGCCGCGGATTACCAGCTCAGGCGCTATAGGGTTCTCCACCTGCAGGTCACCCGCTTCGATACGCGCCATCTGCGCCTGCAGCAGGCTCTCGACCAATTCATGCAGCGGCACCGCCACCTGCTCTTCCAGGCCCTGGCGTTGTTCCACCAGCGCCAGGTGCAGCAGGCGTTCGATCAGTTGCTGCATGCGTGCGCTTTCCTGGTCGATATTGGCGACGAAGCGCTGGCGCTGTTCGCTCGGCATCTCGCCCTGGAGCAGTTCGGCGGCGCCGCGGATCGCCGCCAGCGGGCTTTTCAGTTCGTGGGTCAGGGTGTGTACGTAACGCTCGACATAGGCTTTGCCTTCCAGCTCGGTGCGCATACGTTCGACCGCTTCGGCCAGTTGCGCCAGTTCGCCGCCGCGCAAGGCCGGCAGCTCCGCTCGGCGACCCTCGCTGACCGCCTGGGCGTAGTGGGTCAAACGCCGCAGCGAGCCGCTCAACCACCAGGACAGCAAGCCGCCGACCAGCAGGCCGAGGCCGATCAGCCCGGCGCCGAGCCAGCTCAGGCGGCGCTGCGAACGCTCGATATAGGGTTGCAGGGCGCGATTCGGTTTGGCCACCGAGACCACGCCGATAATCCGCTCGCCATCTTTGATCGGCG
>CAMPJN010000336.1 GCA_946886875.1 uncultured Pseudomonas sp. | reverse complement strand
ATGGCGGTGCTGGTTTGCGCCTTGTCGGCGATGCGGTCGAGGATATGGTCGAGCTGGTCGATCGAGCGCACATGCAGGCGCACGATATAGCAGTCATCGCCGGTCACCTTGTCGCACTCGCAGAATTCCGGGGTGTCCTCAATCAGCTTCTGTACTACGTGCAACATGCCCGGTAGCGGCTTGATCCGCACGATAGCCTGGAGTTGATAACCGAGGGCCTTGGGGTCGATTTCGATGGTGAAGCCGCGAATCACCCCGCGTTCCTCCAGGCGACGTACCCGCTCCGAGGCGCCAGGGGAGGAGAGGCCGACCCGACTCGCCAGTTCCTTGAGGGAAATACGCGAGTCTTCAAGCAGCACTTCGAGAATGCGTTGGTCGAGCTCGTCGATCATTTTTGCGTATCTCCATAAAATCCAGAAAACAGCTTACAAAATTAGATTTATCTCGCGATCTACCTTTTTTAGGCCATGTATCCGCCGCCTGCAACGTCATATTTTAAACCTCTGACAAATTCGCAGAGGTGCTCCATGAATAACCAGGCGCGCGGTACGGTCGAGATGACTGCAGCGATGATGATTTCCGGAACCATCGGCTGGTTCGTGGTGGTTTCCGGCCAGCCGGTGATGGATGTGGTGTTCTGGCGCTGCGCGATTGGCGCGCCGGTGCTGCTCGCGGTTTGTGCGGCCCTGGGCCTGTTGCGCGGCACCCTGACGCCGCGCCTGCTGCTGTTCGCCGCGCTTGGCGGGGTGGCGATCGTGCTCAACTGGCTGCTGCTGTTTGCCGCCTACTCGCGGGCTTCGATCGCCATCGCCACGGCGGTGTACAACACTCAGCCGTTTATCCTGGTCGGGCTTGGCGCGCTGTTCTTCGGTGAACGCCTGACCCTGAACAAACTGCTCTGGCTCGGTACGGCTTTCATCGGCATGCTGCTGATCGTGCAGGCCAAACCCAGCGCCGGTTACCTCGGCAGCGAGCACCTGGTCGGCATTCTGATGGCGTTGGGCGCGGCGTTCTTCTATGCGCTGGCGGCGATAGTCGCGAAGCAGCTCAAGGGCACGCCGCCGCATCTGATCGCGCTGATCCAGGTTTGTGTCGGCACCCTGATGCTCGCGCCCTTCGCCAACTTCAACGCGCTGCCCGCCGATGCCAACACCTGGGGCGCGCTGCTCGCCCTCGGCGTATTGCACACCGGGCTGATGTACATCCTGTTGTATGGCGCGATCCAGAAACTGCCGACCCATCTGGTCGGGGCCTTGTCCTTTATCTACCCAGTGGTGGCGATTCTGGTCGATTACCTGGCCTTCGACCATCACCTGCAAGCGATCCAACTGGCCGGCATCACCGCCATTCTGATCGCGGCCGCGGGGATGACGCTCGGTTGGTCGTTATGGAAGCGCGCCGAACTGCCGGCGCAGGCCAGCGAATAAGCCCCCGGCCGCTCGACGGCGCAGTTCGCCGCTACGGGATCGCGATTCGGCCACCAAACACGTAGGGCGGGTGCAACTTGCCAGACTTCCTCGACTCATGGCGGGTTACACCCTCCCTACAAGGCAAAGCGCCGCCAGCTTCGTAGGTTGGCGCCGAGCGCAGCGAGTCGGTTTTTCGTTCTCCTTTAATCCCCCGCTCCAGCCCGCAGAATGGGGCGGGCTGCACAGGTTGAGCGAGGTATCGCTGCGCTCAACCGCATCCTATGAATCCCCGAACCTGTTTTGCTAGTTCCCAGGCTCCAGCGTGGTAACTCATCCGCTGACGCTTCGCGTGATGGTTCTCTAAATTTATCGTGCAGACGACGCGATCCTTGGGGCCAGTGCCGGAACGAGGGCTGTCTGGCGAAACCAGGCCCTTATGCCGGGTGTGCTTTTGGCGCGCGTCGAGGCAATACCGATTTTCGGCGTGATACACGCTTGGGAGTCGGGAATTGAAAGTCGGGGGCAAGATACTCGCAGCGCAATCTCAAGACCACGATTGCCACGTGAGCTGAGCTTCAAGCACAGCCTCAAGTTATGGCTGGCCTGGAGGCAAAAAGAGGGTTAAGTAAGTGCCATTCAAATCTGTCCCATTTTTATCTTTGCTCTTTTTTCGAGGCGGTCAAGCTGATGGCCTTGCTACATTTTTAAGTTGGCGGTTATGAGGGGCTGCCAATAGCATCAATGAGATTATTGCGCCCAGGAGAGCAAGCCCCATATCCGATTGCGTATCCCAGATATATCCCTGAGTACCCAGGAATGCCTCAGCGTTTTCGCCACTTGCAAGAGCAACCCACCACTCGATCAATTCGTAAAAGGCGCTGAAGGCCAGACAGATTGAAACGATAATGAATGCCAGCCAGGATTCACCGTTAACCACACGCTTTCGAATCAGTATTTCTCTCGCCAGCAGCGCGGGAACAAAGCCTTGGAAGAAGTGGCCCAGCTTGTCGTAGTTGTTTCTTTCGGCACCCCAGAGCCCATCAAATAAAGGGACTTCGGCGTAAGTGTAGTGGCCGCCAATCATCAAGACGATGCAGTGCAGCAGAATGAAGAAATATAGAATCGGCGTAAGTCTGAACGACCTGTATGTGGTCGCCAGTAGTATGAACCCAATGATCGCGGGCGCTACTTCAAGAAACCAGGTGAGTTGATCCTTGGGGTTTATTCCGGACCAGATCAAGGTGATGCCGAAGATAACTATCCAGAGGTACTTGATTTTCGCTACTCCCTTTTCGTTAATGGCTGTAACAGCATTTTAAAATGATGCCGCTCAATCCGTCCTCTCTATTTACAGCACCTTCTCCACCCGGCCAATCAACTTCTCTCTCCCCACCGTTCCCCAATATCGGTCTGGCCCGCTATTCGTCCTGCAGCGGGCTTCCTTGGTAGTGGGAAATCAGCAAGCAGTCAGTCGCTGCTGGCAATTTTTCGGGTGTTTGACCTTAGCCAGTCGCCCCCTATCCCACAAACCATCACTGCAGCCCATAACCCTTCAGCTCCTTCTCGGTCAGCACTCGCATCTTGTGCGGTTCGATGCTTGGCATGTCCTGCGCCAGGCGCGGCGGGATGTTCATTTCGCGGAAGTAGGCGGCCGGGTCGTAGCGTTGGTTTTTATGCAGGTGCTGGGCCTGGGCGGACTCGCCGCTGGGGAAATGCGGGCGGTGCAGGCCAACGTGGCCTTTTACGGTCTTTTTGACGCCTGCGGCCAGCAGGTAGATGCAGCTGCCCTGGCAGATGCCGTTGGTTGGCACCAGGGCGTCGAAGCCGGTTTCGCGCAGCAGACGGCCGATGCGAATGGCTTCGGGGGCGCTGCCGCCAATGCTGTCGAGCAGGGCGATTTTGCGGGAAAAGGTTCCAGGGTTGGCTTTGATCCCGCGCAGCAGGGCTTCGTAGTCGCCGGGGGCGATTTCTTCGGAAATTTTCACCGCCAGCAGTGAGCCGAGATTGCTGTGTGGTGCGGCTTTGACTTCGACCTGGGCGAACGGGGCTGTCGCGTACAGCAAGGCGGTGCAGAGCAGGGTCGCGCGGAGAAGGGAAATACGCATGGAACGGCTGAATCCTGGCTAACGAGGGTGCGCAGAAGATACCCGCCGCGGCGGATCTGCGCACCTCGATCCTTCGTTCAGTCGCGCCGTGGAATGTTCAAGCCGCGGATCACTGCCGGGCGGGCCAGGAAGGCGTCGAGCACGCGGGTGACCTGGGGGAAGTTCTCGATCTGCACCAGTTCGCCGGCCTGGTAGAAGTCGACCAGGGTGCGCACCCAGGGAAACACGGCTATATCGGCGATGCTGTAGGTGTCGCCCATCAGCCATTGGCGGCCAGTGAGGCGTTGCTCGAGCACGCCGAGCAGGCGCTTGGCTTCGGCGACATAGCGGTCGCGCGGACGTTTATCCTCGTAATCCTTGCCGGCGAATTTATGGAAGAAGCCGAGCTGGCCGAACATCGGCCCCACGCCGCCCATCTGCCACATCAACCACTGAATGGTTTCGTAGCGCGCGGCGGCGTCCTTGGGCAGCAACTGGCCGGTTTTCTCCGCGAGATAGAGCAGGATCGCGCCAGACTCGAACAGCGCCAGCGGTTTGCCGTCCGGGCCGTTGGGGTCGATGATCGCGGGGATCTTGTTGTTCGGGTTGAGCGAGAGAAACGCCGGCGAGAGTTGCTCGTCGTGCTGGAAATCGACCAGATGCGGCTCGTAGGGCAGGCCGATCTCTTCCAGCATGATCGAGACCTTGACTCCGTTGGGTGTGGGCAGCGAGTACAGCTGCAGGCGCTCGGGCTGGGCGGCGGGCCATTTTTCGGTGATGGGGTGGTCTGACATGGCGCTTCCAATCGTTATCTGGTGGAACAAGGCCGACCGGCACCGGAGTGGCGCCGGCCGGGCGTTATGGAGGCCGCGGACGCCGGCAGCCGATGTGCCGCTCGGGATGCTGAGGGCGGGGCGCTGCGACGGACGTTGACGCGGGTGATGCCGGGGACAATAAAACCACCATTGCGCGCATCGAGAAAATCGATAGTCCTGCTAGTGGGCATCGATCTGACTGATAGGCTACGCCTCGGTTTCCCGCATTGGCGCGAATCGGTATGGTGCGGGATTCGATTCCCGGCAATGGAGCCTTTTATGAGCCTGCATGGCGACTACGATGCACAGAATATCTTTGCCCAGATCAT
>CAMPJN010000335.1 GCA_946886875.1 uncultured Pseudomonas sp. | reverse complement strand
TGCTACGCAAGTGGATGCGGGCGGCACCCTGGCGCCCGGCAATTCCATCGGCACCCTGTATATCAATGGCAACCTGAGTTTTAACAACGCTTCCATCTATCAGGTGGAGGTCGATCCGGCCGGTAACACCGACCTGCTGGTGGTCAGCGGTCAGGCCAGCCTGGCCGGCACAGTGCAGGTGTTGGCCGGGCCCGGCGAATATGCCCTGGGCACTGTCTACAGCATTTTGCAGAGCGGCAGCCCATTGCTCGGGCAGTTCGATGCGGTGACCAGCAACCTGGCGTTTCTCGACCCCAGCCTGACCTACAGCAGCGACGAGGTGTTCCTGACCCTGTTGCGCAACGACATCAGTTTCGAAAGCCTGGCCGCCACCCACAACCAGCGCGCCTTCGCCGCAGGCGCGCAGAACCTGCCGGCGAGCAATGAAGTGCTGCGCACCCTGATCAACCTGGACAGCGCCGCGGTGCCCGATGCCTATTCCAGAATGTCTGGCGATGCTCATCCCAGCTTCGCCTCGGCGCTGCTGCTGGACGATCTGAATATCCCTTGGATGCCGCTGGACAACCTGCAGCGCAATCTAGACGCGCCTGAGCGCGCGCTGCCGTTCTGGGTGCAACTTCAGGGCGGGCGGCAGAAAATCGAGGATGACGGCAATGCCGGCGAAGTCATCCTCGATCATGAAGGCCTGCTGTTCGGCGGCGACTGGCCGTTGTTCGGCAACTGGCGCCTCGGCGCGGCCTTTGGCTATGGCCCGCAGCAACTCGGAGTGAGTTCGCGTGATGCCAGCGCCGACACCGCCAGCTATCGCTCCGCCGTCTACGCCGCTAACCAGATGCCGCTGCCGGGCGGCAAGCTGAAATTTTCCCTTGGCGCCACCTACAGCGAGCACCAACTGGATAGCAAGCGCAACCTGCAACTGGTCGATGGCCCGCAGCGCCTGATCAGCGATTATGCGGTCGGCATCGCCCAGGGCTTCAGCGAACTGTCCTACCGCATGGGCGACGACGAAAAGGCCTACCTCGAACCCTTCGCCCGTCTGGTGAGCATCGACCAGCGCAGTGATGGCTTCAGCGAGCGCGGCGGCAGTGCTGCATTGACCGCCGCCAGCCAGGCGAGCCAATTGCTCAGCTCGACCCTGGGCGTGCGCGGCCAGCAAAAATTCAAACTGCTCGAGCGCGAGCTGATCCTCAAGGGCGCCTTGGCCATGCGCCAGTTGCAGGGCGACCTGCGGCCGGAAATGGAGCTGCGCCTGGATGAGGGCCAGCCCTTCGAAGTACTGGGCACCGAGTTGCCGCGAAACAGTCTGTTGCTGGACCTGCACGCCGACTACGCAATCGCCCCCGGCCTGGGTCTGGATATCCGCTACAAGGGCATGACCGGCTCCGGCAGCGAAGGCAATGCGCTCTCGGCCAGCCTGCGCTGGCGCTTGTAGCTTTCCAGACGCTCCGATCAGCCCTTATCGGCGCAGCCGTTGGCGAAGCTGGGCACGGCGTGCGGGTTCGCCGGCGGCTTCTTGCCGCTCAGGTGGGGGCGCACTTCGATAAAGCAGCCTGGTTCACGCAAGGCATCGAGCAGCAGGCTTTGTAGCGGCAGCAGGTCGCCGGCGAGGACTTTCTGGTGCGGTGGCGCCAGGTGGAATTGATTGTCGCCGAGGATCAGGCTGTTCTGACCTGCAACGCGAATCAGCGCTTTGCCGGTGTGCCCGAGGCTATTGCCGGTCAGCACCAGGCGATCGCCGCCGGCTGCCGGGTGGCGGAAGCTGATGGCGTATTCGGGGACGCTGCTGATACGGTTTTCCGCAACATAGGCGCGTTTCACGTCGACCGCATCGATGCCGTTGTAGCCGCTATTGAGAATGTGGTTGCGCAGCACCAGCAGGGTGCCTTCGGTGCCGCTGTCGCGCAGCTGGATTGCGTTACCGGCCATGGCGCCGAGCAGGTTGCCGGCCAGCAGCAGATCGCCGCGTTGTCCGAGCACCTCGATTCCAGCTTTGCCGATATTGCTGATCACATTGTCTTCGATGCGCCCGGAGCTGCGCCCACGGATGCGGATGCCGCTGTTGTTGCGCACCTGATCGATGCGGTTGCCCTGCACCTGCAATTGACTATCCGAGATATCCAGGGCGTATTGCTGCAAGCGCTCGAAGCGGCTGTCGTCGACCCGCAACAATGCGCTGCTGGCATCCAGCGCGGTGGACAGCTGGTCGAACAGGCTGTGGCGAAGCCACAGTCGCGCCGGCGCCACGCGCTTGCCTTGCTCGACGCTACGGGCGGCGCTGAGGCCGCGGGCCAGGTAGGCGTTATAGCCGAGCCGCGACAGCGTCGAGTTTTCGACCAGGGTGAAGCTGCCGGCCCAGGACACGATAAAGGGCCGGAAGCCTGGTTTATCGTTCTCCGCCAGGATGTCCTCTGCCTGGGTGCCGCTCCAGCTTTGCACCAGCGCATGGCGCAGCAGCAGTTGGCCCTGGTTGATCAGTGCGCTGCCGCTGTTGCTGTTGAGGTACAGCGTGGTGTTTTCCACCAGTAGCGTGGCATCGGCGCCGATCAGCAGCGGGTAGCTGAGCAGGTAGCCGTCCTTGTGTGGGCGCAGAATCTCGGGGTTGGCCACGGCGCGGTGCAGCTGGGCCAGGTCGATCTGCCCGGCAGCGATCTGCAGCGCCTGGGGGTGCGAGCTCTGATAGCTGGCGATCACCCGGAACAGGCCGTTATGCACGAAGGGCTCGAACGGCCAGCTGCCGACCTGGGAGGAAAACATCGTGCGCTTCGAGACCTTGGCCCTGGCGCTGGGTAGCTGGTAGCTCAGTTGCTCGGCAGTCGGGTCGCTCGGCAACCCGGCCAGCAGTTGCTCCAGCGCGACTTGCTGCTCGGTACCGGGCAGCCGGCTTATCGCCTGATCCTCCTCGGCAAAGCTTACCGACAGCGGCGCGCAGACGAGGGCGCCGAGCAATAGCCGGCGTGTGATATCTCGGAAGGTTGTACGCGGGTGTCGTAACGGCACGGCCTGTGCTGGCTTGGCGGACATGGGCTTCACCGTTTTTGGGCGTTGAGGGTGGGGTAGAGCGGGGCGATGCGTCCGCCGATCTGGCTGTAGCCATCGACATCGTCCGCCTCGGCCTGATACAGGCGCTTGGCCAGTTCGTGCCTGGGCGCGTGGTCGAGGAAGGGAATCAGCCAGGCCATCTTGTAGGGATCGACCCGGCTCTGTTTCTTCCCTTGCAGTTCCGGCAGGCGTTGTGGTGCCAGCACCGCTTGCGCGGCGAAATTGGCCAGCAGATCGAGCCGATGCTCGTCGTCCTCGCTCAGGCGGTCGCCGTTCTGGCGCAGGGCTTCGGCCAATAGCACCAGCGGCACCAGGGCGTAATGGGTGTAATTGGCCGCCAGCTTGCCGCGCGCCAACTCGTTGGGCAGATAGGCGTAGCGGCCGTTGGCGCTGATGGTGATCTGTTGCAGGGCGCGGCGCATGATCCGCTCGCCGATATCCAGGTAGCGCGGTTGGTCGAGGACGATACCGGTCGACGCCAGCGCCCAGGCGGCCCAGTAGTCGTGGTTGTTGAAGTGGCGAAAGCCCGGCTCCAGGCGCGGCGCATAGTCGTCGATCACCAGCTTGGCCAGGTCGTCCAGCCAGCGCCGTTGCTCGTCGCTCAGCTGCAGTTGGCCGTGGCTGAGGGCCTGGGTCTTGAGGATCATCGAGGAGATCGCCGCCAGGCTCCATTTGCGCACGGCCATCCCGGTTTTGCTGGCATCGCGGCTGGTCAGCGCGCCGGCTTCGGCCCACACCTGCAGCCATTGGTCGATGCAAGCCAGGGCCATGGCCGCGTGCCCAGGCGTTTCCGCACGCAGGTAGTAGTCGGCGAAGCTGGCCAGGCTCTTGGTGTATTCGCCGGCGCTGCGGTAGGCGAGTTGCGAGGCCGCCGAGGGCTTTTTTCTGCTCAAGGTGGTTTTGCTCGGGTCGCTCTGGTCGTACTTGCTATCGATCTGCAGCGGCCCGGTATAGGCCGGCGGCACCTGTTTGCGGCAGGTCAGCTCGCGGTAGTCGAGCGGCGCGGGTGGCGTGCCTTCGGCTTGCCAGATCGAGCGCAACGCCGCTTGCCCGGACACGCTACTCAGGCCCAGGGCGCTGGCGAGCAGCACGGCGCACAGGCGTTTCACAGACACAGTTGCACCCCCACGCTGGTCGGGCTTTCCAGAGGCTCGACCGGCTCCATGAATACCGACATCAGATTGGCTCCGCGGTGTTCCGCGGCGCGGCTGAGTTCCAGGTAATAGAGGCCGCCGTCGACCACGCCTTCGCGGCGGTACCAGACTTTGTCGCGGCTGCCGTTGTCGTAGTAGGTGATGATGTAGAAGTCCTTGACGTTGGCATCGCCGATCTTGATTTCGAGGAAGCCGCGTAAATCCTTCAGGTCCTGGCGCTGGCGTCCGGTATTGCTCAGCAGCTCGATGCGTTCCGCGGTCTTCAGCCCGGGCAGCTCCCGGCTGGCGCTGGCGAGCACCTTCGGCGAGTGTGCGCAGCCGCCGTTGATCGCCGGGATCAACTGGCGATAGGTCAGTGGAGTTTCCAGGCTGAAGTTGGCCGGCAGTTCCCAGATGATCAGCTTGGGCGGCGCCTTGGGGTCGTAATCGCTGGAGTGCAGGTACTGGATC
>CAMPJN010000334.1 GCA_946886875.1 uncultured Pseudomonas sp. | reverse complement strand
GGTCCAGCGGTCGCCGACCACCGACAGGGTGCGGGCCAGGGAACAGGGTTGTTGCTCGAGTTCTTCCCAACGCATGACGGCTCTCCAGATTCGATGGCCTACCTTAGCTTGACAAGTTCCAAAATGGAACCGACTATCAAGCCAGGTTCCAAAACAGAACTAATGGAGAGCCCCGATGACAGAACGTAAAGCAATCCTGGTGGTTGGCGCTGGCGACGCAACTGGCGGCGCCATCGCCAAACGCTTCGCCCGCGAAGGCTACGTGGCCTGCGTGGCCCGGCGCAGCGCCGACAAGCTGACGCCGCTGGTCGAAGCCATCGAGGCAGAAGGTGGCAGCGCCCGTGCCTTTGGCTGCGATGCGCGGGTCGAGGAGCAGATAATCGACATGTTCGCCACCATCGAACGCGAGATAGGCCCGCTGGAGGCGGTGATATTCAACATCGGCGCTAATGTGCAGTTCTCCATCACAGAGACCACCGAGCGGGTCTATCGCAAGGTCTGGGAGATGGCCGCCCTGGCCGGTTTTCTCACCGGCCGTGAAGCGGCCAAGGTAATGCTGCCCCGCGGTCGCGGCAGCATCATTTTTACCGGCGCCACTGCTTCCTTGCGCGGCAGGGCCAACTTCGCCGCCTTCGCCAGCGCCAAGTTCGCCCTACGTGCCCTGGCCCAGAGCATGGCCCGCGAACTCGGCCCGCAAGGCATCCATGTCGCCCACCCGATCATCGACGGCGCCATCGACACCGCCTTTATCCGCGACAACTTTCCCGCGCTCTACCAGCGCAGGGAGCAGGACGGCATCCTCAACCCCGAACATATCGCCGACACCTACTGGCAGATCCACTGCCAACCGCGCGATTGCTGGGTGCACGAGCTGGATCTGCGGCCCTGGACCGAGACCTTCTGATCGCCACCGATAGCCCGGATGCAATCCGAGCGAAGAGGCACACGCTTGTAGGGTGGACATAGCGAAGCTTTTTCCACCGCTGGCGCCGCCATGGCGGACAAGCCTTCGGCATGTCCGCCCTACGAGGGATAGCACCTTCAATACTCCTACCAGCAGGGTCATAACATGAGCAAAACAGTGGAATTCTTTTTCGATGTCGGCAGCCCTTCGTCCTATCTGGCCTGGACCCAACTGCCGGGCATCGCCGCGGCGGCGCAGGCGCGGATCGTTTGGCGGCCGATGCTGCTCGGCGGTGTGTTCAAGGCCACCGGCAACCAGTCGCCGGTGGCCATCCCGAGCAAGGGACGCTATATGCTGCAAGACCTCGCCCGCTTCGCCAAACGCTACGACGTACCCCTGGCGTTCAACCCCTATTTTCCGATCAATACCCTGACCCTGATGCGCGGCGCCGCCGGCTACCTCGACAGCGACAAATTCCAGCCCTACCTGCAGGCGATATTCGAGGCGCTCTGGGTGCGCCAGCAGAACCTCGGCAAGCCCGAGGTAGTCGCCGAAGTACTGAATGCCGCTGGCCTGGATGTTGCTGAGTTCGAACGTCTGGTGGGCCTTGATGCGGTCAAACAACGACTCATGGAAAATACCGAGGAAGCGGTCAAGCGCGGAGTGTTCGGCGCGCCGACATGCTTTGTCGACGACGAAATGCACTTCGGCCAGGATCGCCTGGATTTCGTCGCCGAGGCTCTGGCGCGGCAGGGCTGAAGCGGCGGGCATGCTTCACCTGATAGACGCGCGGGGTTATGGTCGGCACAGATGAAGTCTGGAGTCAGCCCATGATGCGTTCTCTCAAACTCGAACTTGCGCCTATCGAACAGGCGATGCTGCGCCAGGATGACGCCGAGTATTTCCTCGATCTGGAAACCGGCGCCGTCCTGCGCATGCGTGACAAGGCGCGACCAGGGGCCGAGGAAAAGTACGATGTGCAGCCGGATCGCTACCTGGCCATCGAACCCCTGCCGCAGGAAGATCACCTGGCCATGCGCGCCGCATTCCTGGCCAGCATCCACGACCTTAATGCCCATGTCGCCCTGAGCCAGGCCCTGGCTGGACGCAAGCCGATCCGCACCTTCGACTTTCTGCTGGAAAACCTGCCCCAGGCCCGGCAGGACTGGCAGGCGTACCAAAGCCAACGCATCCGCGAACACCTGCTGGAATGGTTGCAGATCAATGGTCTGGAAATGCTGCCGCCACGTTGAGTTTTGTCGCTCGGATGAAATCCGGGAACGGCTGCGCATGCGTCATCGCCCCTGGATTGCGCCTACGGCTTATCCGGCCGGGTTACCGGCTTTGCTCCCTGCTAGACCTGCAACAGAAAGGTCACCGGCCCGTCGTTGACCAGGTGCACCTGCATATGAGCGCCGAAGCGGCCGGTGGCGACCTGCGGGTGTTTCGCCCGAGCCCGCTCGACCAGCAAGTCGAACAGCTCGGCGCCCAGGGCGGGTGGCGCGGCGCTGGAAAAGCTCGGGCGCAGTCCGCTTTGGGTGTCGGCCGCCAGGGTGAATTGCGAGACCAGCAGCAAACCGCCGCCAACATCGCCGAGCGACAGGTTCATCTTGCCGGCGGCGTCGCTGAACACGCGGTAATTGAGCAGCTTGTGCAGCAGCTTGTCGACGCTGGCCGGAGTGTCCAGGGGTTCGACCGCGACCAGGGCGAGCAAACCCTGGTCGATGGCGCCAACCACCTCACCCGCGACTTCGACCCGCGCGCCGGCTGCGCGCTGGATCAATGCCTTCACGCTTCGTCCGGCGCCAGGTCGAGCAGGCGCTGGGCAACCTGATTGGCCGCGCGCACCAGGGCGTCGGCGATACCGTTTTCCGAGGCGGCATGGCCGGCATCGCGGATGATCTGCAGCTCGCTGTTGGGCCAGGCCTGATGCAGCTCCCAGGCGTTTTCCAACGGGCAGATCATGTCGTAGCGACCGTGCACTATGACCCCGGGCAAGTGGGCGATCTTCGGCATATCACGGAGCAGTTGATCGGCTTCGAGAAAGGCGTTGTTGAGAAAGTAATGGCACTCGATGCGAGCGATCGACAGCGCGCGATGGGCATCGCCGAAACGCTCGACCACTTGCGGGTTGGGGCGCAGCGTGGCGGCGCGTCCTTCCCAGGTCGACCAGGCCTTGGCCGCGTGCATCTGGGCAATCTGATCGGGGCCGGTCAGGCGCTTGTAGAACGCTTGCATCAGATCGCCGCGCTCATCCAGCGGAATCGGCGCGATGTAGTCCTGCCAGTAATCGGGGAAGACCCGGCTCGCGCCTTCCTGATAGAACCAGCGGAACTCCTGGGGGCGGCAGAGAAAAATGCCACGCAGGATCAGCGCATGCACGCGCTCGGGATGGGTCTGCGCATAGGCCAACGCCAGGGTCGAACCCCAGGAGCCGCCGAACAGCACCCATTTGTCGATGCCCAGGTGTTCGCGAATCCGCTCCAGGTCGGCGACCAGGTCCCAGGTGGTGTTGTTTTCCAGGCTGGCATGGGGGGTGGAGCGCCCGCAGCCGCGCTGATCGAAAGTGACGATGCGGTACAGATTGGGGTCGAAAAAGCGCCGACTCAAGGCATCGCAACCGGCACCCGGACCACCATGGATAAACACCACGGGCAAACCATCCGGCGTGCCGCTCTCGTCCACATAGAGAACGTGCGGCTCCTCCACGGCCAGCTCATGGCGGGCGTAGGGTTTGATCTCCGGATACAAAGTCTGCATGGTGCACTCCTGGCTTTTATACGTAGGGTACGGCTCCAACTGCGATGCAAACGGCCATACGGGTTGAGACTCGCAAGGTTTGCCGCCGCCACCGTTTCCCGCTCTGTCTCGCATCATAACCATGTAAAAGGAATTCAGCATGTCGACGCGGAAATTTGCCCTGCCTTTGTTGGTGTTTTTTCTCCTGTTGAACGGCTGCGGCGGTAAAGACGACCCGCAAGCGGCGTTGGAAGCCGCGGTAGCGCTGCTGCAGGACAACCTGCAGGAGAAGAAGACCGGCGCGGTGCTCGATCAATTGCACCCCACGTTCTTCGCCCAGCAGGAATTCGACCGCGACTGGGCCAAGCGCACCATGACCCTGTTGTTTCTGCGGCATAAGAATGTGCAGGTGATCGCCCTGAGCAAGAACAGCTGGCTCGACCAGACCTATAGCGAGAAAGGCCACACTGAAGCCCAGGTGGCCCTGACCGGCGCCGAAGGGCTGATCCCCGACAGTGCCCGCCATTATGCGGTGAAGCTGGAATGGTGGCTGGAAGGCGGCGAGTGGAAACTCGCGCGCCTCGGTTGGGAGTGAGCTTTACCAGCCCAGGCTGGCGTCGACCAAGCCGGTGACCTGACCATCTGCTGGCGTATGGCCCTGCAAACCCAAGGGTCTGGCCCAGATGCCTGTTCGGTCGGGCCGGTAACGAAGCCTTGAACGCCGAAGTTGATTAACCGAACTGTTCGCACAAATCACTAAAAAACCCAGGGAATAAACATTCGGCTGCGCTGCATATAGCGCCCATAGGCATCGCCGAAATAGGCCAGACACTCGGCCTCGTCGCGCTTGGCGGTGAGGTAGAGCATAAGGCTGGCGAACAGCGCCAGCCCGACCGTCAGGCCATTGGCCTGCTTCCAGCAAATGCCCCATGCCAGCAATAGCAACGAGCAATACAGTGGATGGCGGATGTAGCGAAAAATTCCGCTGCTGACCAACTGC
>CAMPJN010000333.1 GCA_946886875.1 uncultured Pseudomonas sp. | reverse complement strand
TTCGGCGTGCTGCTGGCCGGCCTGGTGTATTGGGCCTGCTCGGTGGCGGTGCTGAGCTTCAACGCCTATGGCGATGTGCACAACGATGCGACTTCGCTGCCGCGCATGCTCGACCTGCTGCTCGGCGACAAGGCCCGCTACCTGACTGCGGTGGTCGGCTACCTGGCCTGCTTCGCCTCGATGAACGTCTATATGCAAGGTTTCGCCCGGCTGATCTGGAGCCTGGCCGACGAAGGCAAACTGCCGCCCGCTCTGGCCCAACGCAACGCCCAAGGCGTGCCGGCCCGCGCCCTGCTGCTGGTGATCCTGATTTGCGCCCTGTGCGCCACCCTGGCCTGGAGCCTGTCATTGTCGCTGGACCAGCTGATCCGCTACGCCAACGGCAACTTCGTGGTTATCTACCTGCTCAGCATGGCCGCCGGCTGGATGCTGCTGCGCGGCATCTGGCGCTGGCTCGCCGGCTTCAGCACCCTGCTCTGCGCCCTGGTACTGGCGATGCTCGGCGTCGACGCCTGGTACGCCCTCGGTTTGCTGGCACTGATGGCAATGCTCGATTACGCGCGCGGTTGGCGTGGGCGGTTGGTGAAGGTGGTGTGAGCAGATAAAGCCGCCCCAGGGTGCTCGGTTTAGCCATTGATGGCAGTTGTTGCACTTTTAACAACAACTGCCTGACGCTCAATTCTCAAGACTGCCAAGAGGGTGACCTGGGGCGCTACATGCTTCTATGCTTGGAACAATCCAAGCACAAGGACGCCCCATGCCCCGCGTACTCCACGACCTGAAAATCATGCTGCTGGCCAATCTGTGGATAGTGCCGGTGCTGGCCGCGCTGGTCGGGGCGCTGTTCTATTTCGTCGCCCCGCCACCGCCGATGAGCGCAACCATGGCTACCGGGGCAGAAGGCGGCGCGTATCGGCTGTTCGCCCAGCAACTCAAGGAAGAGCTGAGCAAGCAGGGTTTCGAACTGGAACTGGTGCCAAGCAAGGGTTCGCGCGACAACCTGGAGCATTTGCTGGCGGCAGACGGCGCAGTCGAAATCGCCCTGGTGCAAAGCGGCATGGAACGACAGCTGAGCCAGGCCGACAGTGCCCGCCTGCAAAGTCTCGGCGGGATTTATCAGGAGCCGCTGTGGTTGTTCCATCGCGCCGAGGTCACCCTCGATCGCGTCACAGATCTGCTGCCGCTGCGGGTAGCAACCGGCAGTGTCGGTAGCGGTACCCTGGCGGCCAGCGAGGCGATATTCGCCGCCAATGCCATCCCGCCCGAGCAGCACCCGCTCGGCTGGCAAGCCTTCGGTGGCAACAAAGCTGCTACGGCGCTGATCAACGGCGAACTGGACGCGGCGTTTTTTGTCGGCCCGGCGGAGAATGCCCTGGTACAACAGCTCGCGGCTAATCCTGGGCTGCGCCTGGCCAACTTCCGCCGCGCCGCGGCCTATGAAGCGCGGTTACCGTTCTTCAACCGGGTGACGGTCGGCGAGGGCCTGCTCAACCTGGCGCAGAACAGCCCGCCCCAGGACACCCAGATTCTCTCGCCGGTGGCGACCCTGGTAATCAATCAGGAATTCCACCCCGGCCTGGTGGCGCTGTTTCTCGACGCCAGCCGCGAGGTGGTGAAGAACGGCAGCCTGCTCGATCGGGCCGGCACCTTCCCTAGCCCGGAGCCACGCACCTTCGCCCTGGCCGAAGATGCCGAGCGCTACTACAATAACGGCTTGCCACTGCTGCAACGCTACCTGCCATTTCGCATCGCCTCATTGGCCGACCGCTACATCATTCTGCTGATCCCGCTGCTGGTGATACTGATCCCGTTGCTCAAGGCGGTCGGCCCGCTTTACCGCTGGCGCATCCGCGCGCGCATCTATCGCTGGTACAAGCACCTGCGCGAGATCGACCGGCAAATCGATGCCGGCACCCTGCCGGATCGGCTGGACAGCGAAGTCGAACGCCTGGAGCAACTGGAAGACGAGCTGGCCAAGGTCGAGGTGCCACTATCCTACTCCAACGAGCTGTACGAACTGCATGTGCATCTGCGCTATGTAATCGAGCGTCTGCGCACCCTGCAAAAGCGCCGGGCGACCACGGGCGACTCAGTCGGGTAAACTGCGCGCCATTCAACATCCCCTGTTTACCGCTATAGCTTGCAAGGTACCCCCATGCCGATCCGCCATTGCATCGTTCACCTGATCGACAAGAAACCCGATGGCACGCCCGCCGTGCTGCATGCCCGCGATACCGAGCTGGGCGCCTCGCAGGCCATCGAGAATATGCTCGCCGACCTCAACGAAAGCTATAACGCCAAGCAGGGCAAGGCCTGGGGGCTGTTTCATGCGGAATCCGGCGCCTATCCGTTCAGCGGCTGGCTGAAGAACTATCTCGACGGCGGCCAGGATTTCGCCGCCTTCAGCCGCCAGGCGGTGGAGCATCTGCAGAAGCTGATGGAGGAGTCCAACCTGTCCACCGGCGGCCATGTTCTATTTGCCCACTACCAGCAAGGCATGACCGATTACCTGGCGATCGCCCTGCTGCACCACAGCGAAGGTGTGGCGGTGAACGAAGAACTGGACGTGACCCCGGCCAAGCACCTGGACCTCGGCCAGCTACACCTGGCGGCGCGGATCAATATTTCCGAATGGCAGAACAACGCCAATTCCAAACAGTACATTTCCTTTATCAAGGGCAAGAACGGCAAGAAGGTTTCCGAGTACTTCCGCGACTTCATCGGCTGCCAGGAAGGCGTCGATGGCCCAGGCGAGACTCGCACCCTGCTCAAGGCCTTCAGCGATTTCGTCGAAAGCGAAGACCTACCGGAAGAATCCGCCCGGGAGAAAACCAAGACCCTGGTCGACTACGCCAGCAGCCAGGCCAAGATGGGCGAGCCCATGGGCCTGCAGGAGCTGTCCGGGTTGATCGACGAGGAGCGGCCGCGGGCGTTCTACGACCATATCCGCAACAAGGACTACGGCCTGTCACCGGAAATCCCGGCGGATAAGCGCACCCTCAACCAGTTCCAGCGCTTCACCGGCCGCGCCGAAGGCTTGTCGATCAGCTTCGAGGCGCATCTGCTGGGTTCGAAGATCGAGTACGACGAAAGCAATGGCACCCTGGTGATCCGCAACTTGCCGACGCAACTGACCGACCAGCTCAAGCGCCGCAAGGGCTGATCCACCCGGCGCCGTTCGCCACTGAATGCGCGAACGGTGGCAACCCAAGCAATTGAACTAGAGTCAGAGGTAGGGTTCACCCCTTTGCTGCACGGAGTCGGGAATGAAACCTCCCCGCTGCCTGTCATGCCCTCTGCATTCCCGCCTGTTCGCGTGTGGGGCGCTATGCCTGGGCCTGCTGATCGGTGCGGCGAGCATGGCCTCGGATCAGCCGCCACCCCAGGCGCTGAGCAGCGACAGCAGGCGTTTCGTCGCCGCCAATGCCGAATTCACCTTACTGCATGAGATGGGCCACCTGCTGATCGCCGAGCTGGATCTGCCGGTGCTTGGCCGCGAGGAGGATGCCGCCGATCAACTTGGTTTTATCAGTTTGTTCCTGTCCTACGGTCGCCAGCGCGACGCCGACTTCTACGCCAAATTGCTCGACGTCGCCGATTACTGGCGCCTGGAATGGCAACGCGCAAAACCCGAGCATGAAGAGGTGTATGCCTGGGCCAGCCACGGCCTCGACGCCCAGCGCTTCTACAACCTGGCCTGCCTGATCTATGGCAGCGACCCGGATCAACTGGAATGGGTGCCCAAGATCACCGGCTTGCCAGTGGAGCGCGCACTCTATTGCGATCAGGAGTACGCCCAGGTGCGCAAGGCGCTGGCCTGGGTTGAACAGTTGCACGGCCGACCGCCGGGCGAAGCGATCCGCCACCGCATCCAGGTGATCTACGACCCACCCGGCTCGCGTCTGGGCGATGGTCAGCGTCTGTTCGAAGAGATCCGCCGCTCCGGCGAAGTGGAAGCCATCGCCGCCCGTGCCAGCGCAGCCTACCGCTTGCCGCGCGAGCTGGTTGTGCGACTGAGTGCCTGTGGCGCACCGGATGCCTGGTACAGCCGCACGGGCGGCGAGTTGGTGCTTTGCTACGAGCGGCTGGCGCACTTCCATATGCTCGCCGCGCAACTACCACGGCTACGCCAGGCCCTGGCCACACCGCTATGTATGGGCTGCACGGGCAAGAGGCTCGACTGAGCGGCGGGCTAGGGTTCCCCCAGCTATGTGCTGGGGGATGGCAGAACAGCGCTTAACGCGCCTCGATACGGAAGCCCATACGCGGGAAATGCACATGCACGGTGCCGGCACGCGGGTCTTCACGACGCAGGATCAGCTCTTCAGTGCCGCTGAATACCAGCTCGCCCTCGACCGCATCGACGCCGTAGTCGATTGCCGCAATCGCCACCTGCTGACCGATGGCAAAGCCGTTGGGGTCGATCAGTTTTTCATCGGGAAGCGCCGCCGGGGTGGAGTCGCGGGCTATCGCCACGGCTTCTTCGCCGCTCATATCGCTGAACGAACCATGGCCAAAGTCCAGCACCCGCGCCAGCCAGGTTGCGACTGCCGGGTAGGCATCGACCAGCGGAGCGGTTACCGGGGTGCCGCGCAGGAACCACAGCGGGTGGGCCATGGCGAAGTCGGCGATCGAAGGCTCGCC
>CAMPJN010000332.1 GCA_946886875.1 uncultured Pseudomonas sp. | reverse complement strand
TTGTACTGGTCGCCGAAGATGTCGGCACCGAAGGCTTCGGCCACGCCCAGTACCAGGCCGCCCAGCACGGCGCCCGGAATACTGCCGATGCCGCCCAATACCGCGGCGGTGAATGCCTTGATTCCGGCGAGGAAGCCCAGGTGTGGGTTGATCACGCCGTATTGCATGCCCAGCAGCACCGCGGCGACGGCGGCCAGGGCGGCGCCGATGACGAAGGTCAGGGCGATGATGTTGTTGGTGTTGATGCCCAGCAGGTTGGCCATCTTCAGGTCTTCGGCGCAGGCGCGGCAGGCACGGCCCAGGCGCGAGCGTGAGATGAACAGGGTCAGGCCGACCATGACGAAGAAAGTGACGACGAAAATCAGCACCTGCATATAGGAAATCACCACGCCATTCATGGTGCTTTCGCCGAACACGAAGTTGCCCGGCAGCAGGTTGGGTATGGCTTTGTCCTTGGAGTCCTGGGCGAGTAGCACCTGGTTTTGCAGGAAGATCGACATGCCGATCGCCGAAATCAGCGGGATCAGCCGGTTGCCGCCGCGCAGTGGGCGGTAGGCGACCCGTTCGATGCTGTAGCCATAAGCACTGGCGACTATGATGCTGGCGGCGAAGGCCGCGATCATCACGATAGGCAAACTGTCCAGGCCAAACATGGCCAAACCGGCGACCACGATGAAGGCTACGTACGAGCCAATCATGTAAACCTCGCCATGGGCGAAGTTGATCATGCCGATGATGCCGTAAACCATGGTGTAGCCGATGGCGATTAGGGCATAGGTGCTGCCGACGGTGAGGCCGTTGATCAGCTGTTGTAGGTAGTGATACAGATCAGGCATTGCCTAACTCCTGGGTCGTCACGCACGTCAGCGCTTGTGGCGCAGCATGAAACCGGAATTCTTCTAATAAACAAAGCCCACTGCGGTTGCAGTGGGCTTTGGGTTCAGGCGGGAAACCGCGCTATCAGTTCAGCGGGGCTTCGGTCTTGGTGCCATCCTGGTGCCATTCGTAGACGACGAAGCTGAAATCTTTCAGGTCGCCCTTTTCGTCGAAGGCCAGGTTGCCGGTGGGGGTGTCGAAGCTGTTGGCGCGCAGGGCTGCGGCCACTTTGGCGGTGTCGGTGTCGCCAGCCTTCTCGATGCCTTCGGCAATCACTTGCACGGCAGCGTAGGCGGGGAAGACGAACGGACCGCTGGAATCTTCGTTCTTGGCTTTGAAAGCTTCAACCAGCGCCTTGTTGCGTGGGTCCTGGTCGAACGACTTCGGCAGGGTGACCAGCAGGCCTTCGGAAGCCGGGCCGGCGATAGCGGAGATTTCCTTGTTGCCCACGCCTTCAGGGCCCATGAACTTGACGCTCAGGCCTTTTTCAGCCGACTGACGCAGCAGCAGACCGAGTTCCGGGTGGTAGCCGCCGTAGTAGACGAAATCCACACCGGCTTGCTTGAGCTTGGCGATCATCGCGGAGAAGTCCTTGTCGCCGGCGTTGATACCTTCGAACAGGACGACCTTGGTGCCTTTGCTTTCCAGGGTCTGCTTGACTGCGGTGGCGATGCCTTCGCCGTACTGCTGCTTGTCGTGGATGACCGCAACGGCTTTCGGCTTGACGTGGTCGGCGATGTAATTGCCGGCAGTCGGGCCTTGCAGGCTGTCCAGGCCGATGGTGCGGAACACCAACTGGTAACCGCGGGCGGTGATGTCCGGGCTGGTGGAAGCCGCGGTGACCATCAGAATGCCTTCGTCTTCGTAGATGTCAGACGCCGGCTGTGTGGAGCTGGAGCAGAGGTGACCAACCACGAACTTGACTTCGTCGTTGACGATTTTGTTGGCTACGGCAACGGCCTGCTTGGGATCGCACGCATCGTCGTAGACCACGCCTTCGAGCATCGCGCCGTTCACCCCGCCGGCCTTGTTGATTTGCTCGATGGCCATCTTGGCACCGATGAACTGCATTTCGCCGTACTGCGCCACTGCGCCGGTAACGGGGCCTGCCAGACCGATCTTGATGGTGTCAGCCGCTAGCGAGTAGCTAGCGACGCCGGCCATGGCCATGGCGGCAAACAGCTTGGAAATCTGCTTAGTAGCCTTGTTCATAGTGCTCCACTCTTATTGGTTTTTGATCGTTGTGGTTCTAGCGGCCAATGCTGCAGAACCGAGTTGGTATCCCCGGTCATACCCCCGGCAACTGTACCGGCGCAGTGTAGAGTGCTGCTTCACACCTTGAAAAGCCGGCTGCCGAGTGCAAAACACCTGGATGTCGCTAAATCGCAATAAACGTATAGAAAAACGGCGTGCCTGCTAGCCGCTTCGCTTCGTCAGGTGTGGTTGCCTGAAACCTGCTCGGCGCTATCATGGCGGCCGATGTAATCGACCGACCACAGAGCACACCATGACAGAACAACCTAGCACCCTCTATGCCAAGCTGCTCGGAGAAACTGCACCTATCAGCTGGCAAGAGCTACAACCTTTCTTCGCTCGCGGCGCTCTGTTGCTGGTCGAAGGCTCGCAGGATTTGATCGCGATGGCTCAAGCCGTAGCGGAAAACGATCAGGGCAAGGTCGGTGCCTGGTTGGCCGCCGGCCAGTTAAAAAAACTCGAGGATAAGCACGCCGAAGACCTGCTGGCGCGCGATCCGCAACTCTGGGCGGTGGTGGTGGCGCCCTGGGTGCTGGTGCAGGAACGCGCCGAGGCGCCCAGGCTGCACTGAACTGAGGCAACCTTGAGCGGGTTGAACAGGTCTAGACTGGTTCGAAAATTTCCCGATACGGAGTCAGCATGTTCGAGCCAGGCCATCTGCACCGCGCCAATATCACCGGCACCGCCGAGCAACCGGCGTTCAGCATCGATCTCTACTATCAGGTACGCCAGGATTCGACCGAGGGCGCCATGTTGCATATGCGCCTGGTCGGCGAGGTGGCGGGCAAGGCGTTCGAAGAGAGCTTCGAGCTGCACCGCGACACCGCCTTCAACTTCGCCAGCGTCGCCACCCGTCTGGCGCAGAAGCATGGTCTGCCGCCCGAGCACAGCCTGATCATGCACGGCCACCACGAATACGATCTGATGTTCGAAGATATCCGCGCCAAGCTGGGTAGCCACAGCGGTGACCCGGTCGACCTCGATCATCTCGAGAAAGACGGTTTGTAGGTATTGGCCGCCCCGCGGGGGATGTCTCGCCGCACGCGTCTAATCGACCAATTCGCAGCCTGTGTAGCCCGGATGCAATCCGGAGAAATCCCACGCCTGGGGAAGCGTTTCCGGATTTCATCCGGGCTATTGGCGCGGCACGCGCTACTTCGGGTGCGTCACCAATTGCTCCGCGTGGCGCTGCAGCAACTGCCGCAGGCCATGGACCAGCAAGGCGATGAAGAGCGCCAGGACCACGCCGAACAAGGCGTTGAGCAGGCGCAGCTCGACCAATTGCCAATCCTGGGCGAGGCTCTCGGCCAGCAGCAGGAAACACACCGTGGTTTGCGCCATGAACAAGCCGTAGTGGTTGGCCTGCAGGGCGCGGCAAACAGTGATCAGGATCAGCAGGGTGGCCACCATGGTTGCTGGGTTCTGCACGCTGTGGCCGAACAGAATCAACAAGCCGGCGACGGCCAGGCTGGCCAGGCTGGCTTGCAGAGCGCGCACCAGGTTGCCCTGGAACTCCAGATGCAGGGTCGCGGCCAAGGTCAGGGTCAACCAGTAGCCACGTTCCAGGCCGGCGAGGCTGACGCTCAGCCCGGCCAGCGCCATCGCCAGGCTGCAGCCCAGGGCGTGCAGGCGCCACTGTTGGCGCGGCAGCCGCCTGGCGTGGCGTCTGAGCACCTTGAGGATGCTGATGAAGCGGGGCATATAAGGCCACATGCGCAAGCCATGCAGACCGCGCAGGCCGAAAGCCAGGAGCATCACCCAGAGACCGCCGAGGATAAACAGCACGGCAATCGCGGACGGGTTATCGAAACTGCCGAGGCCATATTGGCCCTGGCCCAGACACAGGCAGACCGTCAGGCCGATACCCAACTTGCCGGCTTCGCTGCCGAAGCGCTGCAGCCAGGCGAGCAACAGGCCGAAGGCGGCGAACAGCCAGAAGCTGAGCAGCGGGTTGCTCGCCGACCAGAAGCCCAGCGCCGCGCTCAGTGCGCCAAGCCCGCAGAGCATCAACATGCGCAGCATGCCCAGGCGATGCAGCGGATTGGCCTGGGCGGCCTGAAAGGCGCCCGCCGATGCCCATAGAAAACCCGGGTGGGTACTGAGCAAACCGAGCAGCAGCGGCAGCGCGCAGCCAAAAGCGGCGATCAGCGCGGGGCCCATGGAGGGCGGGCCGGCATGCCAGCTGAAGGTGCGTTTAAGGGCTGTTTTCATGATTTACACCGGGCTCGAGCGGCCGGTCATTTCCCGGGCCATTTCCGTGGCGTAGCTGTCGGTCATGCCGGCGATGAAATCGATCATGCGCAGGAACGACTTGTACAGCGGCCAACTCGGGTCCGGTGCGTTGTTGCCGAGCAGATCCAGAATGCGCCGGTTCTTGAACGAAGGCGTGCGCCCGCCTTGCTGCTCCAGCGCCGCGCCGCAAAAGGCGTTGAGCAAAATCTCCAGGGTGGTGTAGGCGCCGATTTCGTGCAGGGTCTTGCGCTTGTCCTGGAAGATCTTCTCCCGCGCCATGTCCTTCG